>DHJF01000027.1:0-157 GCA_002404195.1 Candidatus Saccharibacteria bacterium UBA4727
GTGGTGATGACACCCCCAAATCGACAAGTACGACGTTAAACTGCCTACCTTCTTCTATCAGTTGCTTTGCGGCACTGACAAAATCGGTATGTAGTAACGAGACCCCCTTTTCGCCAAATTCGCTCAGATTTGCAATTGCAAAATCATCGCGGTCAAC
>DHJF01000027.1:343-1188 GCA_002404195.1 Candidatus Saccharibacteria bacterium UBA4727
TTGCAAAATCATCGCGGTCAACAAGAACGGAGTCAGTGTAGTTTTCAGTTATAGCTAAGAAGCGCCGGGCATGACCACCGTAACCTGCCGTCAAGTCGAGATAATTCTCTCCCTGAATAGGTTGTAGCGTGTCAATCGTCGCTTCTAGTAAAACTGGAACATGTAAATGTGGTGGATGTTCTTTGAAACTCATCTTCTATGATTATATCACTATAATTTTAGAAGCTCGAGATCACCTAACTGGCAGCAGAGCTTTTTTTGTTTTTTGTGTGTTTGTTTTTGTAATAAGTGGTCGAACAAATATTCCGGGAGGATCGAAACGATACTCATACCCGATTTGTTCGATTGAGAGACTTATGTGTGTGAGGTGGAGTTTTTTGGGAGGTGTTGTGTGTTATACGTAAGGTGCATTGACATTTTTTTTAGTGGTGTCAAATGACCACTTGCTCTACTACCAGATAGGTGTCCTCGAGAGATTTCTTTACTATCTGATTCAAATTGTTAAGGAGCGGTTATAAATTCTTCCTACACCTCGGTGCCCTGTGGTAACAGTCGCCAATAGGCGCCTGCACGCACAGCAATTACTTCTCGGTCAATCCCGGCGTAGTCAAGCAGGTGCTGCTCGATGGTCACCCGGCCTTGTTTTTGGTCGAGCTCTGCGCTGGTTTTACCGCGACGAAATCGTACGTTCAAGTCGGCAACCTTCTCATCGAGAATATTACCGTCTAATGCCGATTCGACTTCCCTATCCCAGACTTGCTGAGGATACAGATGAAGATAACTACCGAAGCCTCGCGTAAGAACAACACCGCTGGCAAATTCATTTCGAAGTTCGGTCGGTATGG
>DHJF01000027.1:1271-6366 GCA_002404195.1 Candidatus Saccharibacteria bacterium UBA4727
GTGGTGTTACCCACTTCTTTCCACTGGCTTTACTATAATACCCACAACTACCCACGACAAGCCCCAATTTCATTTAGTTTTACCACTTACGCTTGGTTATCCACAAAAATGTGGATAAGTATGTTTTTTAACAGAGGCCACAAAAAATACCACAGTTGTACTAACTGTGGTATTTTTAGCTATGTCCTGTCGATTTTATCTAGCGATTAAAGATAAAGTTAGCCAGCTGGCTGTCGTACTGTGTGGTCACCTGCAGCGCGATCCACGTCGTAAAGATAAACAAGTTCGCGACAATCGAAACGATAAAGATTGAGTTCTTTAAATCTTGCGATACATATTGATTAGCGACAACTACTTCGGCTAATGATGTTTCTTGGTCGTTTTGTGTTTTTTCTGTCATAATAACTCTAATTTAGCATACTGTTTATGCTTTGTCAATAGTATTGTCCTGTACAGCTTCCTTACGAAGACTTCACACGCTCATACAAGTCGACAAGCGCCTGCACGACAGCCGCAGAATCATGACGAATCAACGAGCGCGTCACAGGCAACTTCTCGGCCGTATTCTTTTCAGCGACAGCCCCCAAGAAGTTGCCACCCACCACGTCATACTGCGCAGTCTCGAGCGCTGCTGTATCGAGCCGGGATATATAGGCTCCCTCGGCCTCGTAGCGTGCAGCCAGGTCGTCCGATGGCACCTGCTCGTTATAGAGAACGTAGTCCAAGAATGGCACGCCAACAAAGCGCTCGATTTCGTCGGCATGGTCATTAACTGTGAATTCATCCGTTTGGCCCATCTTGGTTACTAAATTCGAGACGTAGACGATGGTTGCTTTTGTCCGCTGGAGCGCCTCGCTAATACCGGGAATAATCAGCAACGGACCAAGCGACGTATAGAGGTCGCCTGGAGCAATCACGACTAAATCGGCCTGCTCAATTGCCGCGAGGGCTGTTTGATTGGCACTGGCAGCAGGAATAAGCGATAGAGTTGCTTTTCGTGGGTCGTTTTTGAAATAGTCAGCATCGATCACCCGTTCGCCGTGCAAAATAACGCTCGCCTCGGGCCATTCCATCTTGAGTCGTACGTTGTCGAGCGTCGCGGGAATCACCATGCCGTTAACACGTAAAATCTCCGAGGCCGTCTCGACCGCATCGCTAAAGTTACCCGTCGTTTTTTCAAGTGCCGTCAGCAAGATATTGCCAAACGAATGGCCGCCAAAGGTACCCTCTTCGAATCGATAATTAAACAGGTCACGAACTTTCGGCGAGTCGCTGAGCGCCACCAAACATTGTCGAATATCGCCCGGAGGCAACGTGCCGAGTTCGTCGCGTAGCACGCCCGTACTGCCGCCGTCGTCGACCATATTGACGATCGCGGCAATCTGTGAGGTGTGGTTTTTTAAAGCCGATAGGAGCGTAAAACTACCCGTGCCGCCGCCAATGACAGCAATCTTTATCTCACTTTTCGCAAACGGCTCGTTCATTAGTTTCCCTCTCGTAGATGTTTAATAATCTTACCAAACCAGATAGCACTTGGCCGTAGTGTTCGTTGCTGTGTTTTGTAATCAACTGCAACGAGCCCAAAGCGCGGCCACTTGCCCTTATCCCATTCAAAATTATCGAGTAGGCTCCAGTGTAAATACCCCTGCAGCTCTACACCGCCATCCATCGCTTTTTGCATGCCAATCAGCGTCTGCGTCAGCCACCATTGACGCTCATTATCTTCCCCGTCAGCCAGACCGTTTTCGCAGATAATCATCGGCAGATGGTATTTGTCGTGAAGGCGTTCAAGCACGTACTGAATACTGGCCGGTGCGAGGTCCCAGCCAAGGTCGCTCACCTTCTCTTCAGGGCTATGAATACGGTAGCCGTAAACACGATTGCTTAAATAATAATTCACCCCTAAGAAGTCACAGTGCTTGGCGACTTTGCGCAGCGTATAATCGTCCTGAAAGTACTGCATAACATGCGCGCTCACTCGGCTCAGCCAGGCGTCGTCGCCAGGATAAAAATAGCAGCTATTTTTGGCAATCGAAACTTTGTATCGTCGGTTAATATTGTGAATTGCAGCCGCCGCCTTTTTGTGCGCATAGGCCAAGTTGTTCGTCACGCGCCACCAGCTATAAAACCCGGTTTTGTTCGGCGGCCAATTACCGAGCCAATAACTCTCAAAGGCATAGACTTCAGGTTCGTTAACAGTAATAATAAAACGAATATCCGTACCAAGCTCACGAATAATGCGCTCGCTAAACTCCACGAAGTGATGAACATTGCGACGCTTTTCAAAACCACCTTTAACTGTGAACCAAACGGGTAACGTAAAATGAAACAGCGTTACTACCGGCTCGATGCCACGGCGTTTTAATTCACGGGCATAGGTGCGGTAATGCTCAACCGCTTCAACATTCCAGGCACCTTCTTCAGGCTCGACGCGTGACCATTCGACACTAAAGCGAAAGGCGTTCATATTCATTTTCTGCAGTAAATCAAAATCTTCTTCATAGCGATGGTAGTGATCGGCGGCCTGGCCCGACACGTAATTAGTTGGGCTTTTGGCCTGGTGTTTGACCCGCGACCAACTCGGAACATCATCGTAATGATATTCCGCCTGCGCTGCCTTTGACTTGGCGTTTTCGAGCTCCCAGACGCTCCACTGGTTATGGGTCTTACCCTCTACTTGATGCGCCGCCGTGGCTGCGCCCCATAGGAATTTTTTTGGAAACTTGAGCTTGGGCTTATCTTGCATATCTTTCTATTATACCCTGTACGACAGTTTTCAATGTAGAATAAGAGCATGATTGGTATCGTCTTCCGTCTCGCTTGGCGCATCCTCGTTGGAGTTGTTGCTATATACCTCGCCTATGGCACAGTGTTTGTCTTTTTTCCCTATCTCGATCGACATATGCCGTTTTTGCTGGTCATTATCGTTTTATACGTTTTTACCGCCTACGTCGGCATCCCTTTTCTCGTCCGTCTGTGGCACATCGTCCTCGTCCCCACCCACATACCTCAGTACGCCGTCAGCGGTGATGGCTGGTCGAGCGACCCTGTAAACATTGCGATTGTCTGTCGTAATAAACGCCAGTTGTGCCGCCAGATGCAGCGAGCCGGCTGGCACATCGCCGACCCGCCAACCATAAAGAATAGCCTTCACCTCGCAGTCGCCGTACTGCTAAAACTCCCCTACCCCACTGCCCCATTTAGTAATTTGTATCTGTTCGGGCGTCGTCAAGATATCGGTTTTCAAATTCAAACTGGCAACCCCACCTCGCCACGTCATCGTCACCATGTCCGCTTTTGGCAGCTGCACCCTAACGACAACGCAGCACATCACCATACCACTTTTTGGCATCGTATTATGGCCGTTTTCACAGACAGTAAGCGTGAAATCTGGATTGGTACCGCCACGCACGACACGGGACCATTCGCTTTTCGTGTCCGAAATCTGCAACTGACTCATCAGATCGACCAGCAGACCGACCGTGAGCGAGACTACCTTCTCGCCACCCTCAAACAGCATAAAGCCATCCTGCGGCGCACAGTTATTGCCGCTGGCGAGCCAATTTCGTTTCGCGGCCAAACGTTCGGTGTCACTATCGTCACCGACGGAACCCTCACCGTTGTCCAATTGCGGGGCTAATTGCCGCTAGCTACCATGTCTTCACCGAAATGCTTTTGCAGACGCATCGTCACACTGCCCTCGTGACGGCCAAGCTTGGCGCTGAGCTCTTGTATCGAACTGCCGTTTTGAAAATCTTGCTTAAGCGTCGCGTCGTCGCTGTCTTTCCAGGGCCGATAGGCGTTCGGATACGTCTCGCGCATCTTTTCAATTTTCTCTGTCCAACCTGAATCGGTTTTCGCTTTTTTCACTGGCGCTTTAGCTCGTTTGTCGATATTTTCAGCCAAATGAGCGAACTTTTTACTGTCATCACTTGCTCGCTGACGTAAACTTTCATCAATATTTTGAGCATCCTCACTCACCTGCAAGGCCATACGGTTAATGCCGTGTAAATATAAGTTGTGCAAGTTTTTTACTCGGCTGAGCGCCACATAACCCATGCCTTCAACAAAGGCTTTTCGCAGGTCAATCCGGGCGGCATCGAGTGTCATGCCCTGGCTTTTATGCACCGTGATCGCCCAGGCGAGGCGCAGCGGAATCTGGGTAATACTGGCACGCTTTTTGTCGCCATCACGTAACTCCCAGGTGTCAGGCATCATCGTCACCGTTTTACCGTTACGGAACTCGATCACCGGATATTCGGTCGCAGGTTCAAAGTCAACCACCGTGCCAATACTACCATTAGCGTAGCGACGATCGGCGGCATTTTTGACTGCCATCACCAGCGCGCCTTTTTTAAGCTGCAGCGTGGCTGGCGCTAGGACTGACCGTTGTAAATTTTCAACGTAGTTGTCACTGCCGGTCGTGACCTGTGTATAAAAAAGTTCGTCACCAGCTAGTTCCGCAAGCTTTACTTTGTTCAAGCGATCGACATCGATATTGACCGTATGAAGCTCCGTTAGTATCATGCCGTCGGGTGGCGACTGGTCGACTCGCGCCAGTAATTGCTCGGCATGATGACGGCGAATCTCACCTGCCCGTAGAGCGTTAAGAATATCCAACAGCGCTTCATCATCTTGACGATGTTGCTCCTGCAAATAGCAGACTGTCGGATTAAGCTCTTTCCACGCCTGAGAGTGCACAACAAAGCCACCCGCCCTGCTGTCGCCGCGATTAATCGGCGGGAGCTGAAAGAAGTCACCACTCATAATAATCTGAATACCGCCGAACGGCACGTCTGGCTGCTTCCGGACCAAGCGACAGGCCTCGTCGACCATATCCAGGCGAAAATCGTGCAACATCGAAATCTCATCAATAATCAGAACGTCGGTTTTTTCGATAATTTCGCGTCGACCTTTGGCGACGTGGTCGGCGAAGCCGTCAGGAATATAATCTGCCACGCCGATTCCGGCCCAGCTGTGAATGGTCGTACCGCCCAAATGCGTCGCGGCGAGACCCGTCGTTGCCGTTACCGACACGTGTTTGCCCTCGGCCTTAGCGAGCCGAATAAATTGATTTAACACAAAGGTTTTACCC
>DHJF01000027.1:6525-16014 GCA_002404195.1 Candidatus Saccharibacteria bacterium UBA4727
TAACACAAAGGTTTTACCCGCTCCAGCCGGACCGGTTAAGAGCACGCTTTCGCCTGCTAACATAATTTCTAGCGCTAACCCCTGATTCATTACTCCTAGTATACCATCGTATGATAAAATATTGCTTATGCGCGTTGCTATTCAAGGAGCCTCTCAATCATTCCACCATGTTGCTACCCAGCAATGGTTTGGCGACGATGTTTCAATTGCGCCAGCAGATAGCTTTAGTGAAGTCTTTGGCCTTATTAATCGTCACGAAGCTGACGCTGCGGTTGTTGCAATCGAAAACTCGCTCTATGGGTCAATCAATCAGGTCTACGATCTTATTGAATCGCATCGCTATCCTATCGTCGGCGAAATTCACTTACCAATTCATCAGCAATTGATTACCCTTCCTGACCACGCACCAATTACGCGTATCTATTCACACCCGGTCGCACTCGCGCAGTGCGAGCAGTATCTTGATGTCCACTTCCCGAGTGCCGAGCGTATTGAATACCACGACACGGCTGCTGCCGTTGAGCATATTAAAGAACTTGGAGACGCCAGCTACGCTGCGATTGCCAGCACCCAGGCGGCCGAGGCACACCAACTGCCTATCATTGCCGAAAATATCGAAGACAATCCAGCCAACTTTACGCGCTTTCTCGTTCTTCAGCCTCATGGCACACCGCCGCTGGACGCCAACCGTACATCACTTGTCATTCGCACTAATCATACACCTGGTGCACTCGCAAAGGTTCTTTCGGCATTCGCTGACGCAAATATCAATCTCGCAAAACTACAATCACGCCCTATCGTTGGCTCTCCGTGGACCTATCAATTCTATCTTGTTGTCGATACCGCTGGCGCGCCACTGCATGACATTCTCCGCACTATTCACCCGCTCACATCGTCGCTCGTAGTACTTGGTGAGTACCACTCAGCCACCGCTAACTAAGCCGCTATTTAGCAGAGGCTTGTAGCTTATCATCAAGGTCAATACAAGCTTGCTTGAACTTTTTATTCACTTCGTGTGCGTATGGATTATCTTTCATAATCGAAAGAAATAGATCCCAACTATCCTGACCTTGAATATTTTTCATATCCACCAGGTCATCGTACGCGAGCGTTGCAAGCTCTGTATCTGGAATATTCATAATGTCCATTGTGCGCCCGATGTAATGACTTAGCCCCTGAATGTGAGCCATTTCCATATCGTGCTGATCCGGCGTCTTCCGAATGACGCGTAGATGCAGATCCGCATCAAGAAATGCGGTGAAGGAAGCTACCGTTTCACTGCTAGCCCTCACTGGACAAACAACACATTTTAATCCGGAAATACCGCCATTCTTCCTAACGCTGGCGGGCCCGAACATTGGATGAGTACCAATGATGGAGTTTGTTGACGGCAGCAACCGAGCAAGTATTTCAAGCGGCTTCACTTTAACGGAGCAGACGTCAACAACAAGCGCATTAGGATTAATGAGTGACGCGTTGTCAGTAAAGAAAGACTCAAAAAACTGCGACGGTATCGATGGGATAATAATCGGACGTGCCAGCACCGTTTCGAGCGGTGCAAAGGTCGCCCCGAAGCCAGCATCGCCTTGATTGTGCTGGCGTGAGCTAACAACAATGTCGGCATATGGCGACAGCCACTCTATCATGAGCTTGGTAAAATCGCCGTATCCGATAATTCCTACCGAGTATCTCTTCATTACAGTCACCTAGCCTCGTGGCGGTTCGCCGTCAGGGTCGTCAAGCAGTTTTTTACTCTTGATTTCGTAGCGACGACCGGTAATTTCGCTGGTAATGTAGTCTTCATTAATGAGATTGACGAACGTGTCCAAATCGTTACCGTCCATAATGATAATAGCGCCGGCGTCATCGGTCATCAGCTCAAGCTGCATACTGTCAGCATATTCAATCGCCTGCTCCTGTGATACGGCGCCGATTTCCATTTTTTGCAGCTTGTTAACAATCTTTTTACGTTCACGTACCAAGCTTTGTAGATCGAGACCGTCAGGAAAACTCAGTTTGAATTGCTTTTCAATTTCTTCGACTTTTTGATCAGCCAAGAATTGTTTTTTATAGTCATGGTTAAACAGCTTTTCGAACTTTGCTTGGTTAAAAGCGAAAATATCTTTATTAATAATCAGCACCTGGTTGTCAGCTGGCACCTTTAAGCCAACGTCGGCTGTGAACGCACCAAACTTACCTTCACGAAATTCCCATGCCGTCGCACCTTTGAGTACTTGGCCTTGTTGAATTGCTTTAACGGCGTAAAAGGCCTTTTTAGGATCGTCTTTGTGCGTAAAACGCGCGACAATGCCCTTGATGCGTTTAAATTCGTGTTCTTCTTCGCTAAATTCGACAATGTCGTGACGTTCGTGTTCGATCAAGTGAATAAGAGTTTCCGCCCGACCGACCTTGCCAAGATCAGTCCGTAACAGTACGTTGTCTTCGCCTTCGCTCATTTCGTAATCACGCACGCTGAGGCCCGTGCCGGCGCCAAGATTAACAAAGTTAATGTAATCATACAAAAACAACGGTTTAATTTGCGCGTTTAAATCACTGCCAAAATGAGTGGTGTACGGTGTGTAGTTTTTGTTGAACAAGAAGAATTCAACATCAAGTTCTTTTTTAATACCATCAGTATTGTTGGCCCACAAAAAAATATCAGTGGTGTCGGGCGTTTCAGTTTCCATATTCTAACTTTCTTTTTGTTTATTGCAATTACTTTTATTGTAACGCACCTGTGAAAGATAAAGAATACTTGAAAGCCTAAATGTGATGCCTGCCTACCGTATCTAGTAACGCATAATAGGCCGTCGCCTCCGCGATAAGCCGCTCACAGTCGTCAACTGTCACTTCTGAAAAGTTCACCTCGGCGCCAAGAATAGTAATAACACTGTCATCGAGGCTAAAATGATCGAGCGAGCGCGACATTGCATCCTCAGGCGTCAGCGCGTCTTGCAGTCGCACCGTTGAGACCGTACGGCGAGCCCGTATCACCTTATCTTCGTTCCAAATAAACGCGTACCGTATCGCAGCACGTGCGACATCACGATTCGGTAGCCGCAATGAGTCGTGGTACTCCAATACCTGAACGGTATTGTAAGAGTCATCCACTCGTGGGTGCCGGCCCATCTGCACGCCGATAACATGCTGCAACACCACCAATTCACCATTAATCTCAACAGGCGCCTCCAATATATCACGCGTATAATGCTCCGCCACCCCGACCTGACAGTCTTTCAGGACCTGACGCTCCTCTGCGGACTGTCGCCAGACATCCGCCAATCGATCCAACTGCTTCATAGTTGGTACATTGCCAGCAATGAAGCGCTCAGATTCGAATGACATCTTCTCTTACAGCCATTTGGAATTTACTCATTTTCACTTCTCCCAGTCAAAGCCATGTCCAAAATGTCCGTAGCGAGCTGTTTGCTCGTATATCGGGCGCCGTAGGTTTAGGCTTTCAATTATCCCGTTTGGTGTTAAATTATAGCCTACTCCTCTTTCGGGTACGCCGTCAACCATAACCGTCACTTCAAGCGGCTCAGCAACCCCAATAGCATACGCCAAGCGAACCGCGACTTCTTTTGCTTGACGCTTTTTGAGATAATCAACTGCTATCTTCCTTGCTATATAGGCCGCGCTACGATCAACTTTACTGGGATCTTTACCGCTAAATGCCCCGCCGCCAACCGCAACGCGTGGGCCGTAATTATCGACCGCTAGTTTACGCCCCGTCAGGCCGGCGTCGGCGTCAAAACCACCAATTTGCCAATCCCCACAAGGGTTAACGTGAACTCTTACATCGCCGCTGGTGACTTTATCACTCAACCAGACTTCAACCGCTTGTTGTAGCTTTAACGACGGCACATGTTGAAAACTAGCCACCACACCGCAAATTTTATTATTTTTGAGCGTAATCTGCGTTTTACCATCATACGGCCAAATGGCGTATAAATATTCATTAAGCTGACGCGCTAATACTACTTCGAGGGGTAAAAACTCGGGCGTCTCGCTAGTAGCGTAACCGGTCATAATCCCTTGATCGCCCGCTCCGCCTGTGTCTACGCCTGCCGCAATCTCTAAACTTTGGCTCGCAATGTTTTCGATCAGCTCGATCTCACCAACGAGTCGCTGCACAATCGCCGGAACATCAACATCTTTTGCCCGCGAACTTACCTCGCCCGTAATGAATAATTTGCCATGACCACCCGCCACATCTACCGCCACACGAGCCAGCGGATCTTCTCGTAAATGAGCGTCTAAAATGGCGTCGGATATTTGATCACAAATTTTATCCGGGTGTTTTGGCGACACGCTCTCGGCCGTGCGATACGTTGCTATGTGTGACATAAAAGATCTCCTATCTTTCCTGAATGATCATCAAAAAAGATAGGCATTGCTCTTATAAAAAGAATTCTGATATCTTTCCTGATACTTTCAGGCTGGAGTTAGCAC
This sequence comes from Candidatus Saccharibacteria bacterium UBA4727, assembly GCA_002404195.1. Lineage (GTDB taxonomy): Bacteria > Patescibacteriota > Saccharimonadia > Saccharimonadales > Saccharimonadaceae > UBA6022. The sequence goes on from DHJF01000027.1 coordinate 10,981, forward strand.
CTTGCCTTGCGGTAGGTTGCCGGTGAGTCAGCGGGCCAGTCCCTCGTCACACTCTTGATATTAGTTTGTTACGTATGTAGTATATCACATGCCGGCGCGCATGAGAGCGTCGTCAAGCTGCGTCAACAACTTCGCAGACATCGTGTGTTGCACGACAAGCGCAATAACGGCACTATTCAAACACGAGCGGTCGCATGACCTGGCGATAAAAGACAGGCTTGTTCGGCGTACTACGCTCAGGACTATATGCATACTCATGACCGGTAAATCCCGTAATATCCTCAAGCGCATCGATCCGCTCGTCAACTATCCAGCGCGCCATTACGCCGCGCATCATTTTGTTATAAATCGCGATCTGCGATTCGACGCCGTTTGGTTTTTTATCAATAAAGGCTGGCGTGACCACGTGAGTCGTCGGTGAAAGATACGGCACGATTGTTTTCGCATATTCCTGCGACGATAAAATCAAGACTTGGCCGCCAGCGTTCGCCTCCATGTAGCTGCCCAATTTTGCCGCCCAAAAATCATACAAATGACGAGATATGCCCACCGCTAGCGGTGCCTTCATCTCCAACCGATAGGCACTAATCTCGTCAAACGGCCGCACCAGTCCGTAGAGCCCACTCGGAATCAAGAGATGGTGTTGCGCCCATTCGGAGGCTTCCCTACTCAGCGTCGTAGCTTGAAAGCCCTTATAGACATCACCGACATACGCCCATAGCGCCGCTTTATACCGCGGCGTATCAATGAATTTCTGCTGCGTCGCTACGGCAAGCGGCTGGCTGACATTCATGAGTGTTTGAATCTCGCCGACGGAAAGATTTTGCAGCACCTTCCGCAATTGCCGTGATTCATTCAGAAAAAGTGGCTGTGTCGGGGTGATAGTAATCGGCACAGGGCTGGTAAAATCCATCGTCTTCGATGGCGTCAGCAATGTCAGCATTTACAGGCGAACACCCTCACGGGCTTTATTTGCCCACACATCGGCAAGCTCGTTGCCTTCGTCGCCTTCGTGACCGCGTACCCAGGTAAGCGTCGCTTTTGAGCGCTGGTAGAGCGGATAGACAGCCTGAACGATGTCGAGATTCTTAATCTCGCCACCCTTCTTTTTCCAACCATTCTTTTCCCAGCCTGGCGCCCATTTGGTAATGACATTAATCCAAAACTCACTGTCGGTAAAAATTTCGCAGTGTGCGCCATCGGCGTCAGTCAGCGCCGCCAAAATTGCTTTGCCTTCCATGCGAATATTTGTCGTGATACCCTCTTCACTTCCCAAAATATGCGGCTGTAGTTCTTTTATCACAGAAAAGCCGCCCGGCCCTGGGTTGGGGCTAGCGCTGCCATCGGTATAGTACGTAATCATTCCTTTATTGTAGCAGTTATTGAGCCGCGAGACATGGATTAGCCCCCAACTTTCGTCAGGGGCTATCCGAGTAGAATTGACTCGCATTACCGCTCCTCGTGAGGTGCGCGGTGTGCGAGGTACGGTCCGCACACGACTTGTGTGCGCATGAACTCAACACCAAGAAGCGCGGGATTGTCATTTTCGTCCAGGCGCTCACCTGGCGCAAGCAGCCCGTTGAGGTCCACGGCCTTCCTGATTAGCTTGCGGGCCACCTCGACCTTCGTCCCCAGAATCCGGACGGAATCGGGGTGAATCGTATCGAGGCCGGCCTTCTCCGATTGGATAATCGCCACATCGCGGGCAATCTCCGCACGAAGCGTTGCAATCACCATTTGATGCATCGCTTCGACATCATTCAGAGGGGCTACTAGTGGTGTATCACTCATGACAGTACTTCCTTTCAGAACAATTGATCTAACTCGGAATAACTAAATTATGATACTATTGCAAAAAAATGCAAGCATAGCGTTATTGCTCTATTATTCGCTAACGGTAATACCATTCCAAAATGCAACGTAATTAGTGAAGTCATGTTTTACTTTTTTGATCAAACCAGCCATCGGCTGCAGATGATACCAAACGCCAAAGTCGTTCACCTATCTACCAATACTGAGGATATTGCCATCCGGGTCTTTAAACCAGGCTGCCTTATGTGTCCCCATAATAGCAATTTCGCCCTCCATAACAGCCCCGGGAATAGTATCATAGTGTTCAAAAACGACCCCCTTCGCCTTCAGCTCATCGAGTGCCGCCTCGACATCCCCTACATCCCATGCGGCCGATGTCGCCTCTGAAGTACCGGCTGTTTTCGATTGATAAATAAACAGCTTGCCCGTTCCACTTTGATAGGTCACTCCCCCTGGATTCTCGTCGGTCTGACGGAGCCCAAGTGTCTGGCCGTAAAATCCTTTTGCCTGCTCAAGATCGTTCACTGCGATTGTTGCATAAACTGTTGCATTACTTAACATAGCGCGCCTCCTTACTTGGTGACTTATGCTTCTATTATACGCCTCCGGAGAGCAAGGCGTATAGGAGAGACCGTATTTTTAGATAAGAAAGCTAGGCAACAAGTTCATCGATCGAGACGCGTTTTTGCTCAGTCGTGTCGCGGTCGCGCACACTCACCAGGCCGTCTTTTTCAATCGTATCAAAATCAATCACGACGCAGTACGGCGTGCCGATTTCGTCTTGGCGGCGGTAGCGCTTACCGATGTTCCCGTTGTCATCCCACATGACGTTGCCGTGTTTTTGCTTGAGCGCCACGTAGACTTCGCGAGCCTTCGCAACCAACTCTGGCTTATTCTTCAAAAGTGGTGAGACGCAGTATTTAATCGGCGCCAGGTGTTCTGGAAATTTCATAACGATACGCTTATCACCGTTAACTTCATCTTCAGTATAGGCCGCAGATAATACCGCCATCAAGGCACGTTCGACACCAAAACTTGGTTCAATCACGTGCGGAACAAACTTTTCATTCGTCCCCTTCACGTTGTATTCCATGTTTTTACCAGCCACGCGCTGAATGTTACCGAGATCAAAATCAGTTCGATACGCGATGCCCATCAGTTCTTCACGGCCAATTGGAAAGTCGTATTCAATATCAATCGTGCGCTTCGAGTAGTGTGCTCGGTCGTTTTCTGGCACCTCAAGCTCATGGATATGGTCTGCCGGGAGACCAAGTGCCTGTAGGTAGGCGTGGACGTCAGCGAGTAACGCCTCAAAGGCTTCTGCCCACTTGTCAGGATGGACGAAATATTCAATTTCCATCTGTTCAAATTCGCGTGAGCGAAACACAAAATCGCGTGGACTAATTTCGTTACGAAAAGCCTTGCCCTGCTGCGCCAAACCAAATGGTAAATCTGGGTAAAAATTATCAACCACGTTTTTGTAATTGGTAAAGATACCCTGGGCGGTTTCTGGACGAAGATACGACACGCTAGCTGGATCATAGGTGACCGCTTTCATTCCCTCTAGATTATTGCCTTTGCCAGCAAGCTTCTTCGACGCTTCGTCGCCTGGCTCGCCAATAGTCATTTCGTCGCCCTGCATCGGCCCGACAAAGGTACGGAACATCATATTAAACGTTCGCGCCTTCGACAGCTCATTGCCATCCGGGCTCTTGACATCGTTGTCACGAATCAACTGCGTAATATCCGCCAAGCTCAGACCATCAACGTCGAAGCCTTTGTCTTTCAGTAAGTGATCGGCTCGGTAGCGCTGACCAGTCACAAGATCTTCAACCAAAGGATCGGTAAACGTATCGACGTGTCCACTGGCCTGCCAAACTTTTTGGTTCATCAAGATTGCCGCATCAATACCAAACATATCGTCGCGCGACTCAACAAACATCTTCCACCACAGCTGCATAATATTGCGCTTCAGGGTGACACCAAGTGGACCGTAATCCCAGGTTCCGCTCAGTCCGCCATACACGTCGCTACCTGGATAAATAAATCCACGCCGTTTCGCCAGGCTTACAATTGCTTCCATTCGTTCGTTCTTGATTTGTTGATTGGCCATAATTCATACATTATAGCATTAGGAGCCGAGAGAAGACGAGTTTACTCGATCTTCCGAGGCGACGACGCGCTACGACGTACGAGGTACGATGATAGCAGAAATCACCCCTACACGGCAGCGTGTTGGCGCGCCAACAGAAAACACTCTGCTAAAATCTGTTCAATGCCGCCGACTTGCACCAGCGTTTCGAGCGATTTGACACTCACGAGGCGCATGAATTTAATATGATCGGCGGTTATTTCACCGCTAGCTGATAGCCGCAGGCCACGCTCGGCCACATCGTAGGTATAGCGCTCCCCCGCCTGCAGTGGCTGCCCGGCGATATCGTTCGATAAACTCAGCTGCACCCCCATGAGTTCGGCGTAGTGCAAATAAAACCAGGTCTGCGTCAGTTGTAACGACACCGAATGCGCGTCGAGGCCTTTGAACGTCTCGAAGAGAACATCATACCACTCCGGTTCATCGACCATCTCACTAGCCTTTGTGACCTGTTTTATAGCCTCGTAGCCAAACTGCAGCCGGTCATAATCTTCCATAATGTGACGATAGAAATGTACCAGACGAGCCGAGGTGAGAATGCCGAGTTCACCTTTGCCGCTACGAATCACGATATCCGTTACCGCGAACAGTTCTACTCCGCCAGCCAATTTGCTTTTTTCACGGCGAACGCCCTTTACCATGACACTTTTTTTGCCCTCGGGTGTCAAAAATTGAATAATTCGATCTGCCTCGCCGTAATTGGTGCGCCGTAGCACCATCGCCCGTGTCCGTAGTAAGGTCATAGAATAATCCGCTTGATAGCCGCAACGACGTCGGTAGGCTGCATGGTTGCTTTGTCGAGCACCTCTCGGATGCCATAGACTGCCATATCTTCGGCAATCAAGTTATCGGCACTGTTCGTGCATAATACCACAGGAATCGTTGCTAAATCTTCATGCGAATGCAGCTCATGCAGCAAGGTAAAGGCATTCGGTCCGGCCAGCATGACATCAAGCAGTAGTACGTCAGGCATGCGCTCATCAATAGCATCAATCGCCGCCAGAGCGTGCGGTACAACGGCCGCCGTCATGCCCGCTGCTTGCAGTAGGCGCACATAGTGCTCAGCCAGC
>DHJF01000027.1:16110-24471 GCA_002404195.1 Candidatus Saccharibacteria bacterium UBA4727
CCGCCAGAGCGTGCGGTACGACGCTTGCAGTCATACCAGCTGCTTGCAACAGGCGTACATAGTGCTCAGCTAGCCATGCGTCGTCTTCAACAATCAGAATAAAAGGAGTTTTGGTCATAATAAATTCAGCTGCGTCGAAGCATCAACATCAACATAAAACGTCGCGCCATCACGATGACGCGTGGCACCGATCGTACCGTGCATCGCCTGGGCGAACTGACCTGCCACATACAGGCCGAGACCGCTACTTTGCGGTCGCATGTGCAGTGGCTGTATGCCTGTTCCTAATTGCGTCTGAAGACGGCGCCACATGTCGTTCGGCAGCGCAGGTCCATAGTCGCGCACGCCAAGCCGAATTTTCGCACCATGACTGTGCGTGCTCGCCCGCAGCTCAACGGGCGCGTCTGAATCAGCGTAATGAAGCGCATTATCACCAAAATTTAACATAATTCGCCGTAATAAATCACGATTCGCCACGGCAAGAACCGACCGGCGCGACGACGACGAGACACGAATTTCACGGCCGCTCGCTTTGTAAAGTGGCGCCAGTTCATGCGCGACTTCTTCGCATAATTGCTGTGAATTCAACGGTTCAAGGTCAAACAGACTATCTTCGAGTCGTGCCGAGCGGGATAAATCGGTCGTCAGGCGCAGCGCTCGCTCGCTCGTCAGTGTAATTTGGCGAATAATTCGCGCTGTTTCGCGTGGATCGAGCGCACCAGTCTCTAGACTCAGTGCCAGTTGTCGCACCAAAGCCAGTGGTGACTTTAGCTCATGCGCAGCCGTCACAAAAAAAGATACGTCGCGAAAAAGTGACCCATCTTCACTATTATTCACCTGCCTGTTATCCCCATGCATACTGCCTATTAGTGTAGCACGGGGCGCAGCGATATTCGACTAGCTATTGAATTTGATTGTCTTAATTAAAGCATCGAAATCAGGCTTGAACGTATCAGCGTCGGTTCGAATCGTCACGGTTTTATCGCGAATTTTATAAATAACTGCGGCGCCGCGGATACCATCGACGAATGACCCGTCAAATCGCGTCCCCGTTTTGCCATTTGCACTGGTTACATTAGAACTAAGTTGACCGCCCGTTACGAGCCCGTCGTATTGCTGCAGGACGGTGTCATAATCTTGCTGCTCAATTGTCACACGCAGCGCATACTGCTGGTTACCAGTCACCGGTGGTACTGTCACGGGGTTAAGGTACGCTGTAAACGCCCCGCCCTGCGTCACGTCAGCTGCCACATAGACGCTCCAGGTTTTGGGGTAGCTAAACGTCAAACGACCATAATCTTCTGGTCCGACGAACAAACGGTTTGGCGCCTTTTCTTGTTCAAAAAACTTCGCAGCGTCACTGTCGCCTTGTGTTTTTTTCGCCTCTGCCACCGCAAGGCTGACTTTATTATCAACATTCGTCTTCTGGTCCATGTAATTCAGATAAGCCCATACTGCCAACGAACCAGCTCCGAGTACTAAAATAATAAGGCCAATGATTGCAATGAGTGAGCCGCTAATGCCGCCATTTTCAGAAGTACGGTGTGATAATATCATGGCGTTATTATACTTACGCTTTCCCCTGCTGTAAAGGCTTAAACGCATAAAGTCGAGAGGCGCCGAGCGTTTTTTCAGCCTCACGGCCGTGAAGCTCGCTGCCATACCCGACATACCAGAGCGTTCGCCCAAGTCGCGTCGCCTCGCGTTGCATTTTCGCAGTCATTTTCGGCATATCGCGCGACACCGCAAAACCATACACGACTGTAACGTCCGACGGCAGCGGCGCAATCCAAAAATCTTTCAAGAAAACTGTCACCCGGCTGTCATGACGCGACAAAAACCGTGCAATCAACACCAGTGCCGGGTTGAGCTCATAACCGACTGCCCGCGCACCGCGCTTGCTCGCCATTCGCAGTACGATGCCGTCGCCTGACCCGACATCCACCACTACGTCGGTGTCGCTGAGTGGATAGAGCTCATCAAATGCCTGGGCAATATCGGTGCGATGACTGGGTACGTATGGTGCACCGCGAAACACCACGAAACCAAATAACAGGACGACCGCCGCGAATAGCCAAAACAACAGCATTATTCTTGCTCGGCAAATTTGGCCTTAACGACCTCGATATTATTCTTGAGAGCCAACAAATCATGCTCAATCTCGGCTGCCATTTTTTCAGCCTCGCTGAATTTATCAAGCGCTTGTTCAAGCTCAAAATCATCACCATCAAACCAGGCGACCAGTTCACTCAACTTGGCTGTTTTTTCAGAAATAGTTGCATTATTTTTTACTGACATTTTGGACCTCCGCTTTTATTAATATGTCACTTTTTTCAATTTCAATCACACTGCCGACATCAATCATGCCTCGAATCAACGCATAGCCACGTTCCAAAACGCGCCGTGGATCAAGCTCGGTTAAAACGCGCTGCAAACTGCCGAGTTGCACCTCATAGTGCGCAACACGCCGGTCAACCGCCCGGAGGGCCAGCGCCAATTGACTCTTCACCAGCGCGCGCTCGCCGGCAATCGCCTGCTCGGTTCGTGGCAATAACGACTGCACCTGTCCGCGTACGCGCCGAATAATTTCCGTACGGTCCGGCACTAGTAGTTGGGCTGCATTACTTGGCGTGGCGGCACGTACGTCAGCCACCATATCCGCCAAGCTCACGTCTACCTCGTGGCCTACGCCGACCAGTGTCGGCACCCGACTACCAGCGATCGCCCGCACCAGCAACTCATCGTTAAAGGCCGCCAAATCATCAGCGCTACCACCGCCACGAATAATTACAACCACTTCAGGCAAATCATCGCGTTCGTTGAAATAGCGCAAGGCTCGAATCATCTGATCGGGCGCGGCTTCACCCTGAACTTGCACATGCGCCACATCCACCCGTAACCCGCCCCAGCGATCATTCAAAATTTTGACAAAATCAGCATAGCCAGCTGCCTGCGTGCTGCTTATCACCGCCACGTGTTGTGGCAAACCTGGCAGCGCTCGTTTGCGTTCGTCGGCGAATAATCCCTCTTTTTCAAGCTTCGCTTGCAAGAGCTCAAAACTCTTTTTCAAGCTGCCTTCGCCGCTTGGGCGAATCGCCTTGATAGTCAGGCTGAACTTTCCCCACTGCGTTAGTTTTGGCGTGGCCGTCACGATCACTTTCATGCCGTCTTCAATCGGCACGCGCAGCTGCCAGACCGTCATGAAACAACCGACACTGGCGCCGGTATCTTTCAAATCAAAAAAGACGAACTTGCCCTGATTGACCTTAAAACTCGCTACCTCGCCTTCGATCGTCACCGATGGGTACGCGTAGTCAAGCGTTTGATTGGTTAGCGCAATAAAGTCGCTAACACTAAGCCGTAGGTCGTTTTGGTTTTCCATATTTGATAAGTGCATGTTGATAAAATAAATAGCCGAGGCCAATCGTACCGAGGAGTAGAATCACACGTGTCAGCACGATACCGGCAATCGCCGTTCCTTGGTCAAGTCCAGCCAGCGCCAAAAATCCGACCATAATCGCTTCGTAGGCACCAGCCCCGCCAGGGGTAATAACAAAAAAGCCAGCAATCGTCGCCACACCGTACGCAATCAAGATTGGTGCCGGATTAACGGGCTGACCCAACGCCCAGAATGTTACCCAAAACAGCAGCACATCAGCCGCCGTAAAGGCCAGCCCCCAGAGTATTGGCTTGAGCAGCAATTTCTTGTCATGCTTCAGCGCTAAATAATCATGATGCATGTCGCTAAAAAATGTCTCGACCGTATCGTTCCGCAGGACGATCAGCTTGCGACCAAATGTCACCCGACGAACCGTCGCATTAGCCGTGCGCGTTATCCAGCTAGCAAAGCCTGCGGTTCGCTTGGCGCTGTTGAACAAATACATGCCGCCGACAATCACGCTCAGCATACCGCTAATAAGAAGCGAGCTCACCAAAATAATCCAGCGGTTAATGCCATTGTCGACTGTCACAATAAAAACGGCCACAATTAGCAACATAATGAATGAAATAAATCCAGCTGCAAACCGCACCACTTGCGCCATCGTCGCGCGCCCTGGCGTCACGCCGTACTTGCCGAGTCGCCATGACATATACGAAATACCGCTGACACCACCACTAGGCAGCACGTGATTTACAAAGTTCATCTCAAGCGCCATCCGCGCCAAGCCCAACCCCGAAACTGCGTCAATCGCTTTTTTACTGCGCAAATACGAGAAGATCATTTCACCGCCCGCAAAATAGGCAAATAGTTGCACTGGAATCAAGAGCGCCAATATCCAAAGGTTCACCTTTTCAAGCAACACCCAGGCGTGATAAAGTTCGTGACGCGAAAAGTAAATAATAACGGCGATAACGACCAATGTGAAAACACTTAACCACGTGCGAAAATTCATACTCTTAGTATATACTATAAGGTATGTATATTGCGATTTTAGGGCGACAACCCGCTCTCGGCATGGCCGAACTTGAACACCTGTACGGCAGCCAGAACACTCACTGGTTTTCCGACGACACTGCCACCGTCAGTACCGACTCTCTTTTTGTCGAACGACTTGGCGGCACCCAAAAAACTGGCCGCGTCGTTATCGAGCTGTCAAACGGCGACTGGCAACGCGTCAGTATGAAAATCGTCCAAACCTATGCCAAAACCTGGGCAAACTTCGACGGCAAAATCACACTTGGTATCAGCGCCTACGGCTTTACGACCACCACGCGTGATATTCAAAAGACCGCCATTCTCCTCAAGCAAAAGCTCAAAAAGAACGATGTCAGCCTGCGCGTCATCCCCAACACCGACCTCGCGCTCAACACCGCCACCGCTCACCACAACAAACTTGGCCTGTCGCCAAATAAAGTCGAGCTGATTGTCGTCAAATCACCAAACGGCCGCATCGTCGTCGCCGAAAGCACCGGTGCGCAAAACATCACCGCTCTCGCCCGGCGCGACCAAGGCCGCCCAAAACGTGACGCCTTTGTTGGCATGCTGCCGCCAAAACTTGCCCTTATGATGGTCAACTTAGCCGTGCAGGCGTCGAGCCGAAAAGACGAACAAGACAGCGACAAAAAGCGCATCCTTGATCCTTTCTGCGGCACAGGTGTCATCTTACAAGAAGCTGCCCTCATGAACTACGCCGTGTACGGCACCGACCTCGTCGATAAAATGATTGCCTACACCACCGAAAACATCAAATGGCTAGGCGACTCACACGATCTTACTATCGACGCGACGCTCGCGGTTGGCGACGCCATGGATACGACATGGAAAGCACCGATCGACGCCGTCGTCTGCGAAAGCTACCTCGGCCAACCGTTTAGTGCGCCCCCCTCACCCGCCAAGCTCGACCAAGTCCGCAAAAATTGTAACCATATCATCAGTACCTTCTTGCAAAACATCGGCTCACAGCTTGCGACCGGCACGCCACTCTGCGTTGCGATTCCCGCCTGGAAAGACATCAACGGTGGCTTTACTCACCTACCGCTTATCGACCAGCTCGCCAAACTTGGCTACGCACACTACACGTTTACTAACATCGATGACAAAGAACTTCTCTACTACCGCGAAGACCAAGTCGTCGCCCGCGAGCTACTCGTCCTTGTTAAAAACTAATCCACTTACGCTTGCATTTTACCCACCCGTCTTCAATACTACACATATTGCGTCAGAGCATGTTTGATACCAAACGCTCCGCAAGGGACGTTTGCACTACAGAAGGGTTACTGTCATGACAGTCAACATACAGGTTGAGGCCTCGATTTGCAACCTCACACCCGAACGCCAACGGGCCTACGAAAAGATACGTGAGCAGATTGGCGCCATCCTGGCACAGGAAGATGGTCTGAACTTGGCGATGAACGCACTCATCGCCACCGGTCCCGAAACGACAACCACTGAGATGGAGCTTTGGCTGAAAGGTGTCGAGGACATCGACGCGCGTGACCTTGTCGGCTTCTGTCACGGCCCAGAGAGAGTTATCATCGTCGAGACAACCCTCGTCGACTCGTAGCTACCCACCCGCAAACGTCTCTAGCCGCCCCAATGGGCGGCTTTTGACATTCTCGGTCCAAAAAACCAATCCATGCCCGCCACCCTCTTGACGTCTGGCCCATTTTCAGCTACAATTGAACAGATTGATTTTAGAAACTATAAGGAGTTAACCTATGTCACACGTTAAAGCAGGTGGTTCAGCAAAGAACATCCACAATAACGCCGGTCGTCGTCTTGGCGTCAAACGATTCGGTGGCCAAAAAGTTCGCACTGGCGAAGTTTTGGTTCGTCAAACTGGCTCAACAAAAGTCGCCGGCCCTGGTACTTTTATTAGCAAAAACTTTACTATCCACGCAGCTATCGACGGCATTGTTGAATTCGGCAAGGTTAGAAAAGGCCACTTTACAGGTAAAACTGTTCCCCGCACCCAGATCAGCGTAAAATAATTCGCTCCTCTACTAAAATACCCGCCATCTCGGCGGGTTTTTTTATGCGAACATCCTACCCTATTTATCGCTATGGCTTTGCAAAAAAATCACCATATGCCTGAATCGCTAGTGTCTCAGGATTATAAGGGCTATTCACCGCCGTCTTTGCACTTGCAGGCACGCCTTCGATAGGAACCCTGCGAACTAAGTTAGGGTCAACATACGGCTGACGCATGCCACCAGGCAAGAATGCCTCCGGTACACTAATCATCCCTAGTTCCTCGACTCGACTGCCAGATTGCTCAATCACCAAGCTCCGGGCAATCTCAATCGCCTCGCTGCGAGGAATAGCTTTATCTATATCGAACTCATCGACGGAAATAGTGTCATTTACAGATGTGTATTTTTCATTCATCTTACAACTCCAACGCGGATGCTTTTTGAATACTAACGGTAGTCACGCTCATTTTATCGGCAACCTCCTTTAGCAGTCCTGTAATCATCCGATATGTATCCATATCAAGACGACCATGACGAGCGAGATTATTCATCTCTTCAACCCGACCTATCATCTGACCAATTATTCGATGTGACTCGGTATTAATCGCCAATGAACCACTTAATATATCGGAGATGGCAGCAACTGGCTGATCAAGTTCGCGCATTGCCGTCATCTGTCCTTTAATCTCCACCTCTACTTGACCGCCCGTCTCACGTGCAATTGTTTCATCCAATCCACCAGCAGCATCAATCTGCTGAGAGATTTTTCCAAAGTCGCCGCGCAGTTCGCCAAGACCGCCGGCACTTGTCTCAATTTGACCTCGTACGATTCTGGTTACTTTATGACCCTCATAGATTGCTTCGCTCGCTACCCCTAGAGTCCGTATACTCTCACGTAGCTGCTCGTCGGCCGCTGCTAACATCCGCTGCGCCTGTTCCGGGTTATTAAGGCCTCGTTGTAGCCCCTCATACGTCTCGCGAATTGATTGCACAGCACGCGCTTGCAGTTCGGGCAGACCATTCAACTTGTCTTTCAATGACGCCTTGCCGGTTTCGATGGCAGGCTGATAACTGTCCATAATTCGAACGAAACGAGCGTCAAATATACCCTTCGCTTCTCGAAGAGCCTGTTCTGGATTTTTGAGTTGCCCAACAATCTTCTCGACAACGGCAACCTCTTCAGGGGTCGATAGTTCGGCAGCACCTTCACCACTATACGCCTCGTTGATAGCGTCAGGTTTATCCGCAACATCGCCTAGCTCATTAGTGACTATAGGAGTCCCCCGTTCCATCTCTTCGGGCGTCGGATTTCGATCCATCGCAAGCTGATTAGCATAATAAGCCTGGGCGCCCTCACCGAAAGCCTCGGGTGGACCGGATTTGGTAGTAGTGGTTTGACCACCCTCATCTAGCTTGTATGCAATTTGAAGACCCGATTCGTCGAACTGATCAGATAATTGCATCACATCGATTTGACCATCACCGCGAGGCACGAGTACGTTTTTATCATTTTTGTTTGGTGCTATAGAGAGTTGTTCAGACATATTTTTTTGTTTTTATTACTTTCTAATTTAGACTATAGCATAAGTACAATAAAAAAGCAACCCCATCATCGACAGGGTTGCTGGAAGCCTAGCTGTAAAATGACTAAACGGTCATACCAAGGTGGTGACGAACGCGTTCAACGACATCACCGATAACCACTTGGGATTTTACCAAGTAATCATCCACGCCAAGAGCTTCGGCGCGCTCTTTGTCTTTTGGCTGCGACAAGGCGGTGAGCATAATAACGCGAATATTAGTTGTGTCTGGCGTGTTACGCAAGATATCAAGGACATCAAAACCGCTGATTTTTGGCATCATTGCGTCGAGCAAGATTAGATCAGGGTGAAACTCAACCGCCGCTGACAGTGCGTCTTCACCGTTATTCACCTCACGAGTCTCAAA
>DHJF01000009.1 GCA_002404195.1 Candidatus Saccharibacteria bacterium UBA4727
GTCGACATGACTCACGCCACCTGTCCGAGCGGCCACGAGCTTTGCAATCACCATTTCTATCTGTCGTTCTGGCTCGACGGTATACTCAATAGATGCAAAATCAGGATCAGTCGCTTGCTTCGTAAGAACATCCACGACGACACGCCAAGGGCAGCGCGCGTCACCTGAACAGCCCCCTTCACGACGCTGCAAGCAATCATCAGAATGCGTGTCACTTGTGCGCTCAAGAATAGCCGCTCCAACCTGGGTATACCACTGGACACTAGCAGCAGGCTCGTATGATTCATCAACAAAACTACCGATCTCTAAAAGAGGAAACAGGAGTAATGTCTCTTTATTTACCTGGCGCACCTCGTCGTTTTGAAAAGTAGAGGTAAGCGGTAAATCGGCCGAAGACCTAGCGAGAAGCTGTTCAGCTTGAACGTCGCTCACCCCGTAATGGTCTTCGAGGAGCTGCATCACAATACCTTTTATAGCATCCCCTCCGTCTGATAGGTTCATGACGCGATCGATTGACCAGTAGTACGCACGAAGGGCACCTTCGTGCTGAGATGGCAGATTTTCATGACGGATAAAGTAATTGTTGAGAGGGTCTGAGGACGGAAATCTATCGTACATATATATTCCTTATGTGATCATTGCGACGGCAAGTCGAGCATTGCATAGATAGTATCATCATATGCCGCGCAGTAGGCCTGCCACGCGGTTTCTCTACTATCTGGTAGTAAAATCTTCTGTTCGATACCTATTTCAAGTTTGTCGCTAGCGATCGCCGTTGCACGCTCCGGGCGATAGTTGTACATATCACTTTGAAAGTTTGGTAGATAAACATCGTCCGACAAGTAGCGCTTCAAAAAGCGCTGCGGACAGATTGCACTCCTCGGGCATGCGAAATACTGAAGTGTCCCATCAGCATACTCTAGACAGACGCTATCATGCTCTTCACTCGCTAGCCACGATACGCCCGTCACGGCGTCGTTATACCATTGTTTTACGTCTGCAGTTGGCACATCCGAGGCTTCAAGTAGTGGGCCGATGTGAAGAAACGGCATGAGAGCCATCCATTCTTTGGCCGCCCGCGGATCAGTCGTTAATTGATGGTCCATAGACTCCTTGTCGTACAGGCCAGCAGCCGTTAAATCCGTCGAGAACGGCAACGTATTCAATAAATGCTCAAACGACAGGTAGAGATTAATCGACTGATTCTCGGCATACAATACGTCAGCATAATAACGGCTGATGTCGCTGATTGAACGCGGCTCGCCCTCAAATTCAGTCATTATTGCTCCCCCCGGCCGCTACGCGGTCCCTGTAGATAGCGTCGAGAACCTCTTTCTGTGCAGTAGTAATAAACTCGCAATCAACGGCAGCTGACAGTTTTGCCCTGACGATAGTATGCTGCAGCAGCGCGTCGGCGTTGTCGAAAATAGCCGCGAGGTTTGGCTGCAATGCTGGTTCAAGCAAAAACTGTCGAGTTGTTCGAAAAACACAATTGCCAGAAGTCATACAGGCCACGTCATCGTGCCGTGGACTATCTACCGCCGAGTCGGCGCAGCAATCTTCGATACCGTGCTCGCCCCGCCCTGCCATACCGAGTGCCGTTGATGCAAGGTTAGAGTACCAACGGTGCAATGAGTCTGCTTGGTCACTATCCTGGAAACCGATCCGAACCATAGCCTCCATCTCAATCAGATCATCAGTCAGCAGCAGCAGTGCCAGTGCTGACTTCTCATCGATGGCATGACTCGCGTCGTGTTCACCAAAAAAGTCAGATGTTTTGACAAAACTGGTGGCGTCCTCGTACGTAAAGTTGAGCTGACGTACCAAAAAATCAGCAACAGCAAGCATAGTACCTGGGTACGAGCCGTGCGCTTCGTGAACTTGCCCACAATAATGAGCGATGTCCGCTAATAGCCGTCGTTCAGTATGTACGTCGTTTGGTAACTGCTCCATATTCTTTGTATTGTACAATAGTTTCGGAATAGTACAAGGTACGCGAGATGTTTGCTATTAACAAATACACCGCCAATTTTGGCGGTGTATTTGTGTATCGATAGCGAACTATTTACTAGAACGTTTTTCGATGATTTCTTGTGCCACGTTTGGTGGTACTTCCTCGTACTGAGCAAGCTCCATCGTGCTAGCTGCACGACCCTGGCTCATTGAGCGAAGGTCGCCGGTGTAGCCGAACATACTCGATAGTGGCACGAAGGCACGAATCAGCTTGGCGCCGCCAAGAAGATCTTCCATCGAGTCGATGCGGCCACGGCGTGCATTCAAGTCACCGATAACGTCGCCCATGAACTCTTCTGGCGTGGTTGCTTCAACTTTCATGACTGGCTCAAGCAGGATTGGTTTCGCTGCACGAATACCTTCACGGGTCGCAAGCGCACCGGCCAACTTAAAGGCGAGTTCGCTTGAGTCGACATCGTGGTAGCTACCGTCGTAGAGCGTTGCTTTAACGTCGACAACTGGGTACCCAGCGATAACACCACCTTCGAGGGTTTCGCGAATACCGGCTTCAACAGGCTTGCGGTATTCTTGAGGAACCACACCGCCCTTAATCACATCGAGGAACTCGAAGCCCTTACCAGGTTCGTTCGGTTCAAACTTAACCCAAACGTCACCATACTGACCACGTCCACCAGATTGCTTGGCGTGCTTACCCTGAACTTCTGAGGTGCCCTTGATAGATTCACGGAAGGCAACTTGTGGCTCACCGATGTTCGCTTCAACGTTAAACTCACGTTTCATGCGGTCAATCAGGATATCGAGGTGAAGCTCACCCATTCCAGACATAATGGTCTGACCAGTTTCTTCGTCGGTGTGAATACGGAAGGTTGGGTCTTCTTCAGCTAGACGCTGGAGGGCGATACCCATTTTTTCTTGGTCGGCTTTCGTCTTTGGCTCAACAGCAATTGATACTGGTGGGTCTGGGAATGTAATTGACTCAAGTGCAATAAGGTGCGCAGGATCAGCAAGTGTGTTACCTGTGTAGGTGTTCTTGAGGCCAACAACTGCAGCGATATCGCCAGCAGTCACCTTGTCAATTTCTTCGCGCTTGTCAGCATGCATACGCACGATACGGCCGATACGCTCTTTTTCGCCAGTTGTCGTGTTCACCACGTAACTGCCAGCAGTCAAAACACCAGAGTAGACACGAACGAAGATGAGCTTACCAACAAATGGGTCAGTCGCGATTTTGAATGCAAGTGCGGTCATTGGTTCGCTATCGTCAGGTTTACGGCTGATTTCATCGCCAGTCTTAGGGTTTTTGCCCCAGATAGCATCAACATCAAGTGGGCTTGGCAGGTAGTCGGTCATGATATCGAGAAGCTTCTCAACGACGACACCACGGCCATCACCACCAGATACGAGGAAGAAGTCACCGGCAAGAACACGCTGGCGAAGGCCGCGCTTGAGTTCTTCTTTAGAGATTGCGTCAACGCCACCTTCAAAGAACTTGTCGAGCAATGCGTCTTCGGCTTCAACAGCAGCTTCAACTAAAAGTGCACGAGCGTTTGTTGCTTTTTCTAACATGTCGGCAGGAATTTCACCTTCAACAAGCTCTTTGTCGGTGTAGTCACCGTAGGTGTAGGCTTTCATTTCAACGAGGTCGACAAGACCGTTGATGTCTTTTTCAAAGCCAATTGGCAGGTGAACAGGCAATGCGTTCTTTGAAAGACGCGTGTGGATGCTTTCAAGAGATTTGTAGAAATCACCACCAGTTTGGTTAATCTTGTTGCTAAAACAAATACCTGTCTCTTATACA
>DHJF01000017.1 GCA_002404195.1 Candidatus Saccharibacteria bacterium UBA4727
AGGGCCGCATCCACACCTCGACTGCGACGATCGCGGTGATGCCGGAGGCGGAGGACGTCGACGTCGAGATCGAGGAGAAGGACCTGAAGATCGACGTGTACCGATCGTCGGGCCCCGGCGGCCAGTCAGTCAACACGACCGACAGCGCCGTGCGTATCACCCACCTGCCGACCGGACTTGTCGTCACTAACCAAGATGAGAAATCTCAAATCAAGAACAAAGACAAAGCCATGAGTGTCCTGCGCGCCCGCCTGCTGCAGGCAAAAATCAACGAAGAGCAATCAAAGCTGGCCGCCGAGCGCCGTGGCCTGATTGGCAGTGGTGATCGTAGCGAAAAAATTCGTACCTATAATTTCCCACAAGACCGCATTACTGACCACCGTATTGGCTACAGTCGTAGCGGCATACCACAAGCTATGAACGGCGCTATTGACGACATAATCGAGCATTTACAAAGCTATGAACGCGAAATCGCAGCTGCCAGTGCTAGCAATTAATGACTGGCTCCGTAGTGCCACGACACAATTAGCCGGTGTCGGCATCAGCTCGACCAAGCTTGACGCAGAAATTATCCTCGCGCATACCATTCGACAAGGTCGCACCTACCTCCACGCTCACGGCGACGAGCTCCTGAGTGACCGCCTGCGCGAGATTGCCGATGCTCGACTGCACCTGCGCCTTAATCGCACACCGATTGCCTATATTATTGGCCATAAAGAGTTTTACGGTCGCCGCTTTCATGTCACACCCGCCACACTTATTCCTCGGCCTGAATCAGAAACAATCATTGATCTTCTCAAGGAATATACCCCCCACAATCAATCCCTCCTGCAAGAACCTGCGCGTCGCCTGGTTGATGTCGGTACCGGCAGTGGCTGCCTGGGCATTAGCGCCAAATTAGAGCTCCCCGACTTAGACGTGACGCTGCTTGACATTAGTCAACATGCACTGGTTGTCGCCGAAGGCAATGCAAGAGCCCTCCAGGCCGACGTCCACACACTAAAAAGCAACCTACTCGCTAATTATCCACTTCGTGCTGATTATATTCTCGCCAACCTCCCTTACGTCGACACCACCTGGGAACGATCGCCTGAAACAAATTACGAGCCGGCTCTGGCATTGTTTGCTGATAATCAAGGTCTCGCGCTTATTTACAAGCTGTTAGAACAGGCGCCGGCTTGTCTCCGACCAAACGGCTTACTGTTCATCGAAGCAGATCCACGACAGCACCGCGTCATTACAAAAATGGCAAAGACGTATGGTTTGTCACATCAAATAACTCGTGATTTTATTATCTGCCTCAAAAAAGACGCTTCATAAAGTCTCTGGGTTGCTAATTTGTATAGCTACCCAGTGTTAGTTTCAAGACGACGGTCTGACCATCACGCAGAACAGTAAGTTGGATTGTATCACCCGGCGCATATTCACCCACAAGACTAGCCACGCTTCCTCTATCGCCGACTGAGATATCACCAATCTTTGTAATAACATCTTTATCTTTTACGCCCGCCGTAGCCGCTGGACTGCCAGCCACGATAGCTGTGCCATCACCTTTATAGACATAGGCGCCTTGCTTGACCGAGAGACCGTAATGCTTCGCAACGTCAGCCGTAATGGCAATGTAATTCACGCCAATGTAGGCACGGTTGACCCCACGACCCGCCAATACCTCTTTAATCAACCCCTTAGTTGAGCCAATTGGGATAGAAAAGCCAATCCCCTGCGCATCTTGCGCCACGGCCGTATTAATGCCAATTACTTGTCCTTGCAGATTAAGCAGTGGCCCACCAGAGTTACCCGGATTAATGGCCGCATCGGTCTGAATGAGATCAGTAAGATTCTCTACAACATCGCCCGCACTCCCCTGGGCGGCGACTGGGCGGCCAGTACCCGATATGATGCCGCTCGTTACCGTATTCTGATATTGGCCAAGTGAATTACCAATTGCAATCACACTTTGACCGACGCGTATCGACGTCGAGTCGCCAAGTTCGGCAACGGGTAGATGGGATACACCCGTAACTTTCAAAAATGCGACATCATTGAGTGGATCGGTGCCCACTACCTTCACGTTGCTATAGGCTGTGCCGTCGGCCAAGACGACACCGACCGTCGTCGCACCGTCGATGACGTGCTTATTCGTGATAATATAGCCATCTTTACCGATAATAATACCCGTACCGGCTCCGTCCTGTTCGGTCGCCCCGTAAGAAGGCGAATTAGTCTGTGATGTCGTCAAAATGGACACAACGCTTGGCGCAACTTTGGTCACAACGCTGCTGATATCTTGCTCATTTTGCGTCACCACCTTATTACCATCGCTGCCAACAGTTGGCCGCGCCGTTACCGCCGCGTTACCACTCTGCTGCTGCCACTGCTCATACGCGCGGGCGCCGGCAAGGCCAGCAATAAAACAGACGACTACGATAATCGCCACAAGCGGGATGCCGCGCCGGCGATGATGATGCCCATTGGACGATAGCGTGCTGTCTGAATGTTCCGCGACCGTCACTGGCTCGGGTACTGTCGTACCAATACTGTCTGTCATGCGTGCTTCGTGTGTGTCGTGTGATTCTTGCATACTACCCCCTAGATTATATCCACCAACTGAACTTATGCTTATAGTGTACCGTTATTTAACGTATTAAAGAAAACTAGCAGAATAACAATAATACTGAACGATAACAGCGCCGGCAAGAGTGCGTCGCTCGCCCGAATTTTGCCGTGTGTTGTATAGCTCGTGTACATGCGCTCAGCGACAAAACTAATGCCGAGTATAATAAGGGCAGCCTGTGAGAGCTTGATGGAGCCCATGCCAGGTAGCGTATAGGCAAACGTCCAGTGATATGCCAGCCAGCCGAACTCGGCAAACACGAGGCCCCAAATAAGGCTGTAGAACGAACCGTGTACCTCATCGTAGCTATTGAGTACATGGCGTGCTGACGCGTAGCCGATTAGCCACATCATCGCCACAGGTATCGTCGCAATCCAATCAGCTGACACCATCATCGTGGCCGAAACACCCAAGAATACCGCGGCACCAGCTTGAACTGCAATGTAGGCGCGCTTCGAGCGAGGCTTGATGAAGAGCAACCAGCCGACATACAGCAGCGTCAGCAGGTATTGCATTACCACCGCGCCACTTGCCCCGTAGAGTAACACCACAAGACTTAAACTAACAATCAGGTCAACTAAGTTAGCCTGAATATTGGCGTACCAGTAGCGCGGACGGACCGCCAAGACGCGCCATTTACTGAGTAGTACGAGCGCAAATGCTAGCAGTGGCGACTCCACTGCCAATACAATTGCCAGTAAGGCCGCGGCAAAGCCAATATTTAGGAGGACATAGACAGTCTCGCTCACAACTGAACGGCGCTTTGATGACTTCAAAAAATCCATAACTTACCTATTGTATCATTTTACGGCTAATTTGTTGACTGCGGCTTGCCGACAACCACGACAAAGTTAGTGCCAGAGGATACCGCCACTGGCGGTTTCGTCGTTTTCACCGTGATACCGTAGAGCGAAGTGAGTTTCGCTTTCGTCGCACTCATGCCAGTACCTATCTGGTAAACCTCGATTGGATCATACGTGCCATCAGGCGCAGTTGCGACTGAATCAACCGTAAAACCATCTTTTGTCAGAGTGTCTGCTTCTGCCTGGCCGGCACCGGAAACGCCCGAGCCGTTCAGTACTGTAACGACAGCGGCTTCACGAACAACTGGATTACTGCTCAATTTCTGCTGTAAATACGCCTGGATCTGATTGTAGACAAAGATACCCGCACTCGGTTTGACAACACTGACGCCGCCATAGTCACCGGTCGTCACCAACGCTGGCTGCGCGTCAATCAGGCTAATCGACTGGATATCGTTGTCTTTGATCGACTGCGCAAGAGAAATAAGCGTACGAACCTCTTTAGCCTCAAACGTCGTACGTAAATTGTTCCCCAAGCTATCAATGATTCCGCCCACCTTGCTGGCGTTTGTTAAGATACCTGCCGTAAGCGCCTTTTCACGAATAGCCTTAATGATCTTCTGTTGGTTTTTTTCGCGGTCGAAATTCGATTGCTCAAAACCATAGGTTGGAGCCGCATCGCCACGCGCCTGTGCTAAATAGAGCGCATGCTCAGCATCAAGCTGGGCCGGCCCATTCGGATAATCAATATAGTGGCCATTTGGCGGACAGCGACGCAACACTTCGGCGTGTGTCACTTTACGGTCGCCTACCCCACATTTCCAGTCAAAGTTACTATCCATCTGCCCTAGTGGATTGCGACTCTCAATCGTGACGGTGATTCCACCGACTGCATTCACGAGATCGCGCATCACTGTGTAATTAACATTAACACCGTACTGCACATCAAGTCCGACGATACCACCAATAAAAGTATCCGTCTTCGCCAGTGCCGTCCGATCCGTATCAACGTTACCATTACCGCCCCCCATACAGCTGTAGTAGACGTTAATCTTACCTTCGTAGCCGGCGTCGCACGCCTTACCGTACTTGACCCACAGATCACGCGGAATACTCATCATGTAAGCGTTCTTCTTATTTTGATCAACACTGAGAATCATCATCGAATCAGTCAGATTTGCACCTTGGTGACCCGGATCGTCATCGGATGTACCGAGGATCAAGATGTTTGTTCGGCCATTACTGTCTTGCTTGAGAGGTACATTTTGAAAGACGTCTAAAATATTGCCTTTAAAGATATTGCCGCTCGCTTTGAGAGTTTTATAACCGAACCAACCCCCCAACAGCACGCCGGCAATCAAGATAATAATAACTGTCCATTTAACGATTTTTCCGACCTTGCTACGCTTTGCGCGGCGATCATCACGCCGCTGGCGACGCGACGGTTTCGGTTCACCAATTGACGGAATCCGACCAAGAGTCTCGCTGATATCTTTGCGAGACAAGCCCTCATCGCTCGCGGTTAACACACCTGGTAGCACACGCTCGGTTTGCTGGCCGGCTGACTGTAGTCCCACTGATTCACGATTATTTTTAGAGGTAAGTGGACTGAGATTGTGGCGGTCACCCAACTGGCTACCAGTTCGGCGTGGAATAAATCCGTCGATAGAGGGTTGTTGTTTTTTCATAAATACTCCCTCTACTATATACGATACCGTCCAATTTTCGAAATAAAACATAACCCCATTTCGTGTACGCACCGCGTTAAACCGTGTATAGTAGAGAGATATGGAACCTACTTTTATGCAACGACACCCTTTCATTAAAGATAGCCTTGGCGTCATTATTTTCATTGTCTGTGTACTCGTTGGTACATTGCTAATAAACACCTTCGTTTTTCGTAGTTTTAACGTTGTTGGTCCGAGCATGGAGACGACGCTTTTTACTGGTGACCGTCTGCTCGTCAATCGCATTCCCGTGACATGGACCGAAGTACAAAACAAGCAGTATATTCCGGACCGCGGACAAATTATCGTCTTTAAAAACCCGCAATATAATGTTGGTACCGGTGACGAATTCATCGTCAAGCGCGTGATTGCCTTTCCTGGCGAACGCGTCACCGTTAAAGACGGCGTACTGACGGTCTACAATACCGCCAATCCAGATGGCTTTCATCCAGACGATGCCCAAAAGAACGACGCCGGTAGTCACCCAGGCTCACCGACCAGCGGCGACGTCGATACGACCGTCACTAGTGGTACACTGTTCGTTTCCGGTGACCACCGTGTCGGTGATTATTCATTCGACTCACGCAGCGGGCTTGGCCTGATTCCCTTTTACGACGTTGTCGGTCCTGTCGAGATGCGCATTTATCCGTTCAATAAGATTCGCTTCTTTTAATTGATTAATATTGCTGAATAAACCTCATAAGTAAATATCCTGAACTTAGTTCAGGATATTTACTTATGA
>DHJF01000042.1 GCA_002404195.1 Candidatus Saccharibacteria bacterium UBA4727
GCAGCGTCCGTCTGTCGATGTCATTACCGGTCTGATTAAGGCCAACGTACCAGCCCGAATTGCCTTTACGGTAGCCAGCCAGGTAGACAGTCGTACGATTCTCGACCAAGTTGGTGCCGAAAAACTCCTCGGCCAAGGTGACATGTTAATGTTGACGTCTGGCATGAATAAGCCAAAGCGTATCCAGGGTGCCTGGGTGATGGACGAAGAAGTGATGAAGATTACTGACCATCTACGTATGCAATCGGCGCCACAGTATAACGACGAAATTGTCAGCCAGCCAGTGCAGCTGAACGGCAAGGGCGGTGTGGTGATGGACTTTGAGGGTGGCGGTGACGATGACATGTATAAAGATGCGCTGCGCGTCGTGGTAGACAGCCGTAAGGCGTCAACCTCACTGCTGCAACGTCGTCTGCGTATCGGTTACGCCCGCGCGGCCCGCATTATCGAGCAGATGGAAGAGCAGGGTGTGATTGGTGCGGCTGACGGCTCCAGGCCGCGCGAAGTACTGATTAATAGCCTTGATGACCTTGGCGACGATGATTTAGGCTAACTTCTTTTAATAGAAAAAATGAAAACGTCACAAAAAAGTTGAGCCCGTTCCACAAAGGAGCGAGCTCAACTTTTTTTGGAACGGGCCTAGGGTTGTTTTAGCTATGAACGTGCAGGAAGTAGATATGGCACCAGTCACGTAGCTGCCTGGCGATGCGTATCTTGTAGAGTTCCGCCAGATAGACGGTGCGGCGATCGTCATCTTCCAGAAGAAAAATCAGTTCGTCGAGCTCGCTCGGGGGTTGCCTCCAAGAGAGGGTGGTGTAGGATTCGAGGCGCTGTCCCACGAGTTTTTGAAGCTGTATGGGCCGGTGGTCTACTTTCCATTCGTTCAGCGCCTGCTGCATGTGTGGCGTATCTTGGAACCGCTCGTTGTAGAGGGCGTAAAAATCTTCAACGGGCATGAGATTTAGCACTTTAAGCTGTTTATTGATAGGTGCGAGGTCGGTCACTTATACAACCTTTCGAATGAGGGTGTAAAGGGCTTTTACAGACGCCCGTCATTCTTCAATAGGTAGTTAATACTATTTGATATACGATCGCAAGCACATCCACGTTGCACTCAGGCTGGTATTTATCCACAGTTTTTGCTATACTGAAAGGGTTAATAACTCGGCTTGTACTAGCTACAAGCATCCAAAAGGATTCCAGAGGAGGAAATCTATGAAAGAATATGAACTAACCGTTCTGATTCACCCTGATCTCGAAGCAGCTATCGAGACGCCACTTGCCAAAGTGCGCGACATTATTACGACAGCTGGCGGCACCATTATCAGCGAAGATAACTGGGGTAAGAAAAAACTTGCTTACTCGATCAACAAAGAAAACTTTGCTATCTATGTCTACATGGACGTTAAGCTTCCGGCTGACGCACCACTAAAAATCAGTAACATTTTCAACATTACTGACGAAGTACTTCGTTACCTACTGGTGACTGTTGACGAAAAAGGCCGCAAAGCTCTCGAAGAAGCTAAAGTCCACGCATCACGCGACGATAACAAAGAAGAGGAGTAGAAACGATGGCGAAAAGCATCAACCAAGTGATTTTGATGGGGCGTTTAACTCGTGACCCAGAAGTACGGACCACCTCAACTGGTAAGACAATCGCCAGCTTTTCGCTTGCGGTTGATCGTGGCGGCCAAGAAGACGCTGCTGACTTTTTTGACGTGACTGCCTGGGAAAAACTCGGCGAACTTGTTAGCCAATACCTTTCAAAAGGTCGTCGTTGCCTCGTTCAGGGCCGTTTGCGTCAAGACAGCTGGGACGACAAAGAGACCGGCAAAAAGCGCACCAAGGTAGAAGTCGTGGCAACTGACGTTACTTTCCTTGATGGACCAGCTGGCGATGGTGCCGGTGGTGCATCGAACTACCCAAGCTCAAACAGCGGTTCGAGCAAAAAGTCTGACGATGTTGTAATTGAAGACATCGACGACAAACCAATTGATTTAAGCGAGATTCCTTTCTAGGAATTACTAAAGGAGAAGACGACAATGATGAAACGATTCAAGAAAGACGCACCAGCATATTTTGACTACAAAGATGTCAAAACATTGCAGCGCTTTATTAACATGTACGGCCAAATTGAGCCAATCAGCAAGACTGGTCTCAGCGCCAAGCAGCAGCGTCAGCTGGCAACTGCTATCAAGCGTGCTCGTCACTTGGCACTATTGCCATTCGTGACACAAGGCTAGTTGGTAGATGGTATTTGGTAGGGAGGCAGCCGCTTTCCTACTTTCCACCATTTACAAACTACTATCAATTATTAACCGCGGAGATTTTATATGTACCAACCAACTGATTTGAAAAAAGGCGTCGTCTGCCAAATCGACGGCAAGCCATACCGGGTGACGGATTATTCACAAAAGGTGATGGGCCGCGGCGGCAGTATTGTGAACGTCAAGCTGAAGAACTTGATTGACGGCAGTGTTATCCCAAAGACCTTTAAGGGTCAGGATAAGATTGAGCGCGCCGAAGTGAGCAATAAAAATGTTCAGTACTTGTACGCTGATGACCTTGATTTTTACTTTATGGACCCAGAAACGTTTGAACAATTCCAGTTACCAGCCGATGTTGTCGATAGTGCAGCGAGCTACCTCAAAGAGGGTGACGATCTGAATCTGCAGTTCTTTGGCGAACGCGTTATTAACGTTGAACTACCGAAAAACCTATACTTAGAGGTGACCTATACCGAAGACGTCGTTAAGGGCGACACAACCAGCAACGTTCTCAAGGACGCGACGGTTGAAACTGGCCTCGTCGTAAAAGTGCCGTCATTTATTAAGACTGGCGATGTTATTTCAGTTGATACAACAACTGGCGAATATCGCGAGCGTAAGAAATAACAGGCTAATAGATGGCAGCGGGCAGCGCCAAACAACGCCTCGACGTAGTGTTAGCGGCCCGCGGCATGACCAATAGCCGGTCGCAGTCGGAAAGCTGGATTAAGCTTGGTAAGGTGACGGTCGACGGTAAGGTAGCGACGAAGCCGGGCCTATTCGTTCGCAGCGATGCTGCCATCGTGCTGAACGCTGACGTCCAATATGTCAGCCGAGCAGGCTTGAAGCTGGCCAGCGTGGCCCAGATTTTAAATGTCCACTTTAAGGACAAGGTCGTGCTTGATGTCGGCAGTAGCACTGGCGGCTTTACTGACTATGCACTCAAGCATGGTGCCAAGAAAGTGTACGCGGTTGATGTGGGAACTGACCAACTTCACCCTAGTCTTAAGGGTAACAAGCGGATTGAGCTGCATGAAAAAACAGATATTCGTGATTTTTATATCAAACACGAAACACCCGATATTATCGTGATTGACGTGTCCTTTATCAGCCTGCGCGAAGTCCTCCCGCATCTCGTTAATTTTTTGAGCAATAGAAATACTCAGATTGTCGCCATGGTGAAGCCGCAGTTCGAGGCTGGCAAGGATCAGACGAATAAAGGAATTATCAAAAACGATGCCATCCGTCGTCAGATCTTGAAAGATTTTGAATTATGGGCTAAACAGTACTTTGTGATTCAAGATAAGCGCGACAGTGATGTGGCTGGTGCGAAGGGCAATCAAGAACGCTTTTACTTGTTGCAATCGACTGCGACACGTTAAGTTTGTTATACTAAGCTATAGCAATATGAACGACAATAGCACATCAGTCGTGCCACCAGCTCGACGTCTGAATTTATTCGTGTATCATAAGCATTTGTTACTGAGTCTGGGCGGTATCTTTGTCGTTTTAATGATAATTTCCGTCGTCGTGCAGTGTCTGTACGTGGCGCAGGGACGAGCTATGCCGTTCTCGAGAGTGGACGACATGTCTGTTACCGGCATGAATAAAGCCCAAGTCGCCAAGCTGTTGCAAACAAGTTACGCACCAGCACAACTGACGCTAAAGGTGCAAAAGCAGGAGGTGAAGACAACGCTTGCCAAAGCCGGTATTACGCCCGATTACGATAAAGTTGTCGTTCGGCTATATGACCGCGCCAATGCGCTGCGTTTCGTACCATTCTCATTTTTTAGAGGAATATTTCGCCCGATTCAGGTAGCAACAATCCTTGATCAAGATCGCTTTGCGGAATTTGCCAAAGAAATAGTGCCGCAGTGTCAGCGGGCACCTCAAGACGCCGATGTGTCGGTGACAGGTAAGGGTGAGCTGCGACTTACTCCTGCTGTAGATGGCACAACCTGTAGCGCAGAAACGCTACGCACGCAACTGGCTGCCACGCCAGTGACCAAGCAGGGCGTGACACGTACGGTTGCGCTAACGGTCGTTAAACCAGCCGTTAGTACTGCAAGCGCCGGGCAATTATTAGCTCAGGTGAAAGCGTTGACCGACCGACAATTGAATGTGCAACTTATGAACAAAAGTTATACGCCGACTAGCGCGACCATAGCTGGCTGGCTAACCTTTAGTAATGATCCTATAACAAAAAAACCGACCGTTAGTTTCTCGGCTGATGCGCTCACTGTGTATCTGACGACGCTGCAGCAGGATGTGTATGTTGCGCCAACTGCAACCGTGATTCAATTGTCGGATGGCATGGAGAGTAGTCGTCAGGTAGGCCGGAGTGGGCGAGGAATCGACATGGCGCACGGCGTACAGTTATTACAAGATCAACTGCAAACGGGTGATGGGGCGGTACAGCTCGCAACCGTCAGTTTGCCACCGCCTATTACGTATAGTCGAAATTATTCAAAGACACAAGCTGGTCTTCAGGCCCTCCTCGATGACCTGGTGGTAAGCAAGGGTGATTATGCTATTAGTCTGCAACAGCTAGGGGGTAGCGGCTGGAGCGCGAGTACTAACGGCGGCAAAGTCTATACACCCGCCAGTACCTATAAGTTATTTGTGGCCTACGCGGTTTTGAAGCAGATTGAGAACAGTCAGCGTAGCTGGACTGACGACGCCACGGCGGGGCAGAATGTCAGTCAATGTTTTGATAATATGATTATCAACTCCGATAACATCTGTGCGGAGTGGTTTGGCGGGCAACTAGGCTGGAAGACGATCACGGATATGATACACGCGGCTGGATTAAGTAACGCCACGTCGCTCAATACATCGCAGGGCTTTGTGGCTACCGCTGATGATGAAGCGCTCTTCTTGACGAAGTTACAGACAGGTCAGCTACTAAATCCCGATTCAACGGCACGCCTACTGAACGTAATGGGTCGCCAAGTCTATCGCTCCGGGATACCTGCGGGAACGAGTGTGGCGGTGGCTGATAAAGTCGGCTTTTTGAACGGCTTGCTGCACGACGCGGCCATTGTCTATGCGCCGAGCGGTACGTATGTGCTCGTTATCATGAGCAACGGGAGCAGCTGGGGACAAATTGCCGACGCGGCTCGACAGATCAACGCGCTGCTGCAGTAGACTTATTTCATTATTTATGATATGATAACATTCAGGTAAGAGAACACCATGTTCTTTAAATTTTCAACTACTCCAAAGGAGATGCGTTATGCCTGCTATGCACAGCAAGCGCGCCGACTGGCGGGCTATTACTAATAAGGTATTTGCGACGGTGCTATTTTTGGCCGGTGTTTTCATTTTGTTTGTAGCATTGAATCCAACGACGAATGCTGGCGCTGTGGCACAGGGGATGCCGGTCGCTTCATCATCTCCGATGATGTCGCAGACACCTCCTGCTCCAAGCATGATGCCGTCGCCAACCCCGACCCTCACGGTTAAAAAGCCGGAGGAGCCAGCCATCCCCACTAAGGCAGTGCCCCTGCGTCTTGTTGTTGCTTCGGCAGCAATAGATACACCGATTTCTGAGCTGCCGATGACGGCGGAGCAGGTTGCGAGTCGGGATTTTATTCCGCCTCAAAATCCACAGGGCTACTCAGTAAATCTGTTTGATATGCCTGGTCGTGATTCAACTGACCTGTCATTAATCGTTGGCCATGGCTGCGCCGGTATTCCGGAGTGCGCGATGCAAGATTGGCAATTTAGCCGCCTGAGTGACCCCACGTTGGTACACGTCGGGACGGCTATCTCCGTCTACACTGCCAACGGACAGGTTTGCTCAACGGTGACACGAGTCGTTGCCTATGACTATAGCGATGCCGCAGGGCAGGCAACAATCTTTGGGGGCCAGGGAGACAGGAAACCGGGTGAGATAGTCCTCGCGGCCTGTTATACGCAGGATATCCACGGGAAAAACATTTTTGTGATTTCCTCGATCCATCCCTGCGGGTGAGTAGTTGAAAAGTCCTAGGGGCGGAACAACTGAGCGAAAGCCCAGTTGTTCCGCCCACTTTTCATATCTAGACGTTAAAACGGAACTCGACGACGTCACCGGGTTGCATGATATATTCTTTTCCTTCAGTGCGCATTTTGCCAGCACTCTTGGCGGCCACTTCGGAACCGGCGGCGATTAAATCGTCAAAATCAACCACTTGAGCAGCGATAAAGCCACGTTCGAAATCGGTGTGAATCACGCCGGCGGCTTGCGGTGCGGTGGCCCCTTTTTTTACTGTCCAGGCGCGGACTTCTTTTGGCCCAGCGGTGAGGTAACTTTGTAGGCCGAGCGTATCATAGGCGGCATGAATCATTTGCAGGAGGCCTGTTTCTTTGACGCCGTAGCTTTCCAGTAGTTCACTGGCGTCTTCTTCGGTCAGTCCTTTGATTTCTTCTTCTAGTTTGGCGCACACAAAAAGTGTTCGCGCTGGAGCGACGAGGGCGCTCAGCTCGGTCTTTTTGGCTTCATCTATGAGCGTGTCCTCGCTGACGTTAAAAGTGTAGATGACTGGCTTGGCGGTGAGGAGGTGGAGGTCGTCAATGTATTCCATTTTGAGGTCGGGCAGGGCAGATAGTAGCGTGCCGGCTTTGAGGTGGTCGAGCAGCGATTGCAGATAATCGGCCGTGGCACGAAGGGCTGGCTTGGCCTTGGCCTCTTTAGCGATTTTTGGCAGACGCGTTTCGATGGTTTGCATGTCGGCCAGGATTAATTCGGTGTTAATGACTTCGATATCGTCGCGCGGGTCAATTTTATCGGCAACGTGAATGACATCGCCGCCTTCGAAGGCGCGCACGATGTGGATAATCGCGTCGCACTGACGGATGTTGGCGAGGAACTTATTACCAAGACCTTCGCCTTTGCTGGCGCCAGCCACTAGGCCGGCGATATCCACAAAGGTAACCGTCGCCGGCAAAAGTTTGGTCGAGCCGTACAGGTCGGCCAGTTTCTGCAAACGATTGTCCGGCACGGGCACGATACCAGTATTTGGCTCAATTGTCGCAAAGGGGTAATTGGCCGCCAAGATATCATTGTTAGTGAGGGCGTTGAATAGGGTTGATTTGCCGACATTGGGAAGGCCGACGATACCGATTGAGAGACTCATATACAACTATTGTATCATAACAGGGGTAGATATTGACAAAATGGTATTATTTTGCTATTGTACTACTAGTCAAGTTAACAAAAAAAACAATGCCCGAAACACTAAAACAAAATCCACTAGTAAATCCAAATCAATTGCCACCCGAACAAAGTGGTACCATACCCGCTATTGGTCGGATTGGCCTATCGGGAGTTGAGGTATCAGCAGGCCACTTCTATGACAGTGATGAGCAGTTTATAGGTAGGACTCCTGACGGCGAACACAGAATTATCATTAATTCAGCTTCTGAAAAAGGCGCTACAAAGAAAGAAGTAATTGGTGTCGGCAAAGACGTTGAGGCTGCATTATATGACAGTCTTAATAAAATGCGAACCCTAGAAACGGTACGTACTCGTTCGCTGGCGCACATTGAGATGACTGACACGTCATTTGCTAGTTTTACGACTCTTGAACACTACAATCCGAAAGTAGCGCCAAGTCGTGAAACGTACCCTGTACCAGACTGCTTGGAAGCGACACTTACTGACAGTGGAAACGGCAATCACACTTACCGCAATACGGTAGAGAAGGAAGGATGGCAAACAGAGCTACGCACTGTCCTTGCTGACTATCTTCAAAACGACACAGGTGGCCAACAGCTAGTAGAAAGCCTAAAAATTCGGTCTTTAAGCCACCTAACTCCCGAACAAGCGGTAAAACTTAGTGCTGCATTTGTGCAAAACGTATCAAGGTACACCAAAGAAGACGTAGGCTCAAAAGATTTAACGAGAGCTGACCAGTCAACCGCTTCTGAGTTATTAAGAGAAGGTATAGCTAACAGAAAAGACCCTAATTGGAAGGGCAATGGTGTATGTAGAAACGTAGCCTCTAACGTAAAGGCAGTTTTTGAATCGCTCAAGGCAACACAAACCGAGCTAAGTATGCTGAATAACACTTATGCTGTTTATGGTGCTGGTGTAGACGGAGCGGGTTACGCAGACTCAAGAGCAGACGGGTTTACTACAAGTCTCGGCGACAGGAGCGGTCACGCTTGGAATACCTTTGTAACTGTAGACAAAGAAGGGTCGGCTGTGTCTACTATCATTGACGCAACTTGGGCGTTAGACAAAGATGCAGGTTCAGCTATTAAGCATTTAGACCGAACTGAAGTCCGAGCTGTCGGGCAACTTATGCAGTTGTTTGAAAAGAGTGAGGTGAAAACAGAAGCGTTTGTCGGACTGACTGACTACGTTCAAAGGTTAATCAGAAACACTGCTGTTAATCGCCAGCTCAGTGAGTCTGGACGTGAGGGCATTCGCGAGTCTGCTACGACTGAGTATCTTAAAGCTGCTGCACAGCTGCCAGAAATACCCGAAGATTTCAACCTGCCAGACGCTATTGTAAGTAGTGCTTATCGGTTAAGAGGTAAGTTAGAACACGAAGAAGTCGCAACACTGTTTGCATTAGATAAAGCAAGCGGTGGTTTTGAGCAAGAACGCATCAAGGCAGTTATCGCTGGTTATGATAATAAGAGAGAAGTTAATTTGCCCGATTGGAAAAGTGCCGAAAACTTGATATTTGGTGATGAAGACTTACAGGAATTAGCATTTGATGCAGTTGGTGAGCAACGTGTTGCACATCTCTCTGAGCAAAGCGGTGCGTTTCGTGCGCGATTACGTGAAAGTCGTCGTGAAACATTACCTCCATTTAATGCCTCGGAACGACCAGCAGACGCTAAAGAACTCAGTCACTTTGCAAGTAAGAATGGTATACATGACAGAGACCCTAAGATGATTATGAGGCGGTTACACGGCACTCTTAAGCGGGTTACAGGTGATGATAATGTGTACGAGGCAATCGTAGCTGGACGAACTGATTACGACCTTGCAAAGAACTTCGGCACTATTGTGAAAGCCTTGCGTAGTAAGCCTAAGAGCTAGGGTTCAACAACTCTTTAATGACTTTGGCGACATATTTATCTGAGTAACCTCGTCCACCTTGATCAGTCGGTCGCATAGTCAGTTTTAGCTCAAAAGGTAGTTATGTTACAGACTCACTATGCCGATAGATAGACTCAT
>DHJF01000047.1:0-4300 GCA_002404195.1 Candidatus Saccharibacteria bacterium UBA4727
CCACAAGCGCAAAGCTGGTTTGACGTAAGTTGTCACTGTTAAACGGACTGAGGCGCACCAAGCGGTGGACGCCATTTTCTGAGCGTAGCTTACCGTAAGCGTATGGCCCCGTTATCTCAATCACGCTACTTTTGATGCCCGCCTCGTCAGCCGCCGAGCGCTCGANNTAAACATCAATCTTCAAATCTTTATCGTCAATCTGTACTTCGTCGGGTGTGTCGATTTGTGGCAAAATTTCCACAAGCGCAAAGCTGGTTTGGCGTAACTTATCACTATTAAACGGACTGAGACGCACCAAGCGATGGACGCCGTTTTCCGAACGTAGCTTGCCATAAGCATATGGCCCGGTGATTTCAATAACACTACTTTTAATACCCGCTTCGTCAGCCGCCGAGCGCTCGACAATGCTGGCCCCCATACCGGCTTTTTCTGCCCAGCGCAAATACATGCGCTCGAGCATCTCTGTCCAGTCCTGGGCATCGGTGCCGCCTGCGCCCGCGCTCAAACGAATAATTGCATTATGATCATCGTAATGGCCGCTAAATAACAGTTCTCTTTTACGTTCGGCGAATTCATTTTCCATCGCCGCGAGTTGACCTTCAAATTCCGCTTGCAAGCTATCGTCGCCAAGATCCATTAGTTCGCTGATGTCAGCCACTTGCGCCCGCAACGTCTGCCAGGGCTCAACCATACTGTTGAGCGCCGCCAGCTGTTTGCTTTTTTTCTGCGCAAAACTTGGATTGTTCCAAATCTCTGGTGCCGCCATATCAAGATCGAGTGCAGCCGCCTGAGCCACTTTATTATCTATCTGCAGCTGCGCGTACGCCACCTCAAGCGAGGCGGACAAATCATAAAGGCGTTTTTTCAATGGCTGCATCGACTTACTCTAGTCCATTCACAGCAGCAATAAACTGATCACCACGATCAGCGTAGCTTTTAAACATATCAAAACTGGCACAGGCTGGGCTAAGAATCACCACATCACCAGGCTGCGCACAGGCGCTGGCTGTTGTCGTAATCTCCTGCATACTGTGACTAACTTGCACATTCACCGCTTTGCCCGCACCGCGCTCTTTGAGTAGCTCGGCGATGACGGGTCCCTGCTCGCCAATGGCGATAACTGCCCGCATCGTGCCACTGGCCATGATCTCATCGACGAGGCTCGAGTAGTCGGCACCCTTGTTGGATCCACCGATAATTACAACTTTTGGCTGGTCAAAGGCACGGATTGCCGCAATCGCACTGCCTGGCGTAGTCGCAATACTGTCGTCGTAATAGCGAACATCACGCAGTTCACGCACAAATTTTAAGCGATGCGGCAAGCCAGTAAAGGCAGCCAGACCCTCGGCAATCACCTGGCCTTCTTGGGTATACTCCCAGACGGCGTTGATTGCTGCGCAGGCGTTATCTTGATTATGAGCTCCCGCTAATTGCAATGTATCAACTGAACACAATTTTTGTTCACCGTACCAAAAATAGCCGTCGCTGACATGCGCAAAGTCAGCAGTTTGATAGCCTCTTTTTTTGGCAGCCGACAACTCTGAAATCTGCTGTGCGTACTGATTAGTGACATTAAAGACAATCGTATCACCTACTGATTGATGTTGAGCAATATGGCTTTTTGCCGCGACATACTCATGCATATTAGTGTGAACATCGAGGTGATCTGGTTCAATCATCAACACCACGGCCACGTGAGGACTTTGCTCGAGATCCCACAATTGAAAACTGCTAAGTTCGTACACCACGATATCATCCGGCTGAATCGTTGCCAGAATATCAAGCGCCGGCATGCCGATGTTACCGACGAGGTGAACTGTTTTACCAGCCGACTGCAAAATACTCGCAATCAAGCCGCAGGTCGTTCCCTTGCCCTTGCTGCCCGTCACACCGATAATTGGTGCTGGACACTTGGCGAAGAATTCATTCGTGGCCGACCAAACTTTACCGTCTGTCGCGATCTTACGCAGCGCCAGGCCAGCCGTCCGAACTACCATGTCATAGCCGTTCAACTTAGTGAACGCGTCATCGCCTACGATTATCGAGGCGTCAACCGGTATATCTCGCGCTGGCTGGCTTTCATCGACAATCACCACCTGATTTTCAGGCGTGTTCCAATAACGATAATTTGCTTCGCCTTCGACGCCGTAACCTGCAATTGCAATCTTCATAGGCCTAGTTTACCGCGTTTCAAACAACTGTGCGACTATTTGCTCGTGCGCTTCAGTCTGGTCACGTTCAATCGTGCCAATTTCACCATACGTCCACAAGCCGGCTGTCACAAATTCGTTCGCAAGGTCAGTCATCATCTGCACCGAGACCGCCTCAATAAGCGGTGGGATGTCTTCAATTAGTACGATCGGCTCGTCATTGGAAAAGTCATCGCTATATTCATCACTCAGTGACCCGACGGTCTGGCCACGCAACTGCAAGCTCCCGAGTGAGAACGATTTTGCTTCATTCAGCTCGTGCTCACTGATCTTTCCGGCTGTAGCTTCACGAATTTGCTCGACAATCAGCGTCATCAATTCGACCGCATTCTTTTGACTGACCTGTCCATAGAATTCCCATTCGGATACGCCGTCTTTGCCTGACGTCGTGTCGGAACTGGTGCCGTAACAAATCCCACGCGTGCGGGCCTTGCCATAAATACGCGAATGAAATGTCCCGTTCAAAATATGATTCAGCGCGCCCATAGCGTCGCGTTCGTGCACCGACAGTTCACGCCGCAGGCCCATCATCAGGCGGAACGCGACATTTGGCATCTCCTCGCGATGGATATGAACAAGTTCACCTTTTTTGATAGTTGCCGGCACGACAGCAAAGCGCTCTCCAGCCGGAAGCTGCCAGCTCTCCATCTTGGCGCAAATTGTTTCTTTGTGCGCTGAAATATCACCAGCAATAATAAAGCGAAGATTCTGCAACGTATGTGTCCGCCTGTAGTGTTCGTCGATGTCAGCCAGGGTGACATTATCGATTGTAGCGATTTTCTCACTGTCAAGAAATGACGTGCCGCCAGAGGCGCGGTGCATTTGCTGCCATAGCACACGGCCGTGATTGCTGGCCTGGCCCTCAAGTTCTTCGCGAACATTGCCCTTTTCGGTCGCGAGCGCCGTTTCGCTAAAAACAGGTCGCGTAGTGGAAAGCTGCCATAAATCTAAAATTCGATCCCACTCCATCGCAGCCGACGTTCCATAATACAAAACGGTCGTGTCCCAGGTGGTGGCGTTTGATGAGGCGCCATTTTGACTAAACACCTGGCTGAATGTCTCGGCGGAGTCGTACTTTTCATTCGCACCAAAAGCCAAGTGCTCCAAGATGTGAGCGGTTTGTTGAATTTTAGGATTTTTCACGTAATTATTGCCGGCTCGAAAGCCAAAATCGTAACTGAAAACTGTCATGTCGGGAACATCAACGAGCAAGCCGCGGGCGCCGTTTTGTAGCTGCACCTCGGAGATAGTATGGCGGAGTGGCATTAGTTCTTCCCAAACAAACTAGCAAGCTTGTCGTCGAGCTCAACGAGTTCACTTTTTTCACCACTACTGACACCGGCAAGCACCCATGCATTGTGTTCAATAAACTCACTGGCCGTTGCAATAATGCATTTCAGAGTCGTTTTACGAATTGATTCTGGTACTTTTTCATAGTCTTTGACGACACCATCAGCAAAATAGCGATTGGTATAAAAATTACTAATTTGTGCGACTGTTTGCGCACCCATCTGGTAGCGCCCCAGGGCATACGACTTCGCCGCTTCAAGTTCCTCTTCGGTAATCTTGCCGTCCATCACGCATTGCATTTCACGGACGATAATATCGAACAAGTCACCTGATGTCTCAAGGTTTACCTGGCCACCAAAATCCCAGCTACTATCGTGAAAACTGACCGACGTATCCGAGAACACGCCATAGGCCAAGCCTTTTTTACGGGCTGCGCCGTAAATGCGCGAGTGCATCGTGCCGGTCAGGATTTGATCGAGACAGTTCATCGCCTCGGCTTCTTCATCGCTGAGCTCACGGTTGAGTGACATCGACCAACCAAAGGTCAGGTTTGAGGCTTCTTTACGACGAATTAAGGTTGGGTTGGCGCCGCTCAGTTCGTCACGTGGCACCTCGAAGCGCTCACCCTCAGGCAGCTCCCATTCATCGAGCTGGCGTTTAATCTCTGACTTGCGGCCTTTTAGCTTGCCGGCAATCACAAAGCACATATTTTTTGCGGTGTGCGTTCGTTTGTGATGTTCACGAATGTCCGCGAGGCTCACATTGTGAATTGTCTGAAGGCGTTGCCAAAACGTATAGAC
>DHJF01000047.1:4494-22413 GCA_002404195.1 Candidatus Saccharibacteria bacterium UBA4727
GCAATAAATTTCGGCTGACAAATCGCCACCCGTTGCAGCGCAAAAATTCGCTCCCACTCAAAATCGGCACAATCGGCCACGTACACCATCGAAAGATCGCTCGTGTAGGCGTTGTGATAAGCGCCGTTTTTGGTAAATTCAGCCTCGTAGGCGTGTTCTGACTTGAACTGCGCATTAGCACCGAAGGCCATATGCTCCATAATATGCGCCGTTTCGTAAATCTCTTTGTTACGTACGTAGCGATTGCCAGCCCGGAACTGGAACTGAAAGCTCATGACGGTGGCACCTGGGATATCGATTAAGAGACCTCGTGCGCCATTTTTTAGCCGTACCTCTTCAACGGTATGTTTCATTTGTTTATCTACTTCCTACAACCCAGAGTTACTAACGGCTATTTTTACGATTTTGACGTTGTGATTTCTTTTTTTTGCGAGACACATTCTTTTGCTTGTTAAGCTCGGCGGCAGTTTTTGCCTTTTTAGTTGTCCCGAAGTCACTATCGCGGTTTTCTTCACCACCAGTGACTTCATTAACACCGCGCTCGACAGCATTTTCAGCCAAGCGAGTCAGTTCAGTGTCGTACTCATCGTCGGCATTGCGCACGATAGCGTCGTGTTTGTGGACGTGCATGATAGCCCGTAACACTTCGTCACGGAGCATGCCCTGAAGACTCTCGAATAGCTTCTGTGATTCGCTACGATACTCGACAAGTGGGTCACGCTGACCAACGCTGCGCCAGTGAATACCTTCGCGCAGGTGCTGCATGTTCTCGAGGTGCTGCATCCAAAGCGTGTCGAGTACGGCCATGTAGGCTTCGCGCTCAACGCTACGCAGGTTGTCCACTTCGATTTCATCTTCTTTCTTTTTGTAGAGCTTGTCGACTTCTTTTTTAGCGAGGTCAAAGCGAGCTTTGTCTTTTTTCTCGGCACCGATTGCATTGATGCGTTTTTCGCCGATTGGGAAAATAGTCGTAAAGTTTTCAACAAAGTTTTTGTTGTTCTTTGCAGGCACGACGGTAAGTTCGCGTATTTTTTCAGTAATCAGACGTTCAATTTCCGGCTTGATGTTGTCGCCTTCAAGAATCTTACGGCGCATGACATAGACAACGCGGCGGTGACGGTTAATGACGTTGTCGTACTGCACGACATTTTTACGCGTGTCGTAGTTGTAGCCTTCAACGCGTTTTTGAGCAGCTTCGAGTGTCTTCGACACGGCCTTGTTTTGGATTGGCGTATCTTCGCCGACACCCAAACGATCCATCAGTGCAGCAATACGCTCGCCCTGGAAAATACGCATAAGGTCGTCTTCGGTTGAGACGTAGAACTGGGTTTCACCAGGGTCACCTTGACGTCCGCCACGACCACGCAGCTGATTATCAATACGGCGAGATTCGTGTCGTTCACTACCGATAACGACCAGTCCGCCGAGTTCTTTCACGCCCTTGCCAAGCACGATGTCGGTACCACGACCAGCAATGTTGGTAGCGAGGGTGATCGCACCCTTTTCACCAGCTTTTTCGACAATCGCCGCTTCGCGCTCGTTGTTTTTGGCGTTCAAAAGTTCGTACTCGATGCCTACTTTCGCAAGATAGGCAGCGATGAGCTCGTTTTTGGCAATCGAAGCCGAGCCAACCAGGACCGGACGACCCTGAGCGTGGAACTCTTTAATCGCTTCAGCCACAGCTTTTAACTTGCCTTTTTCAGACTTAAAGATGAGATCTTCGTGGTCGATACGGGCAATTTGCCTATTTGGTGGAATCTGAATAACATCAAGGCTATAAATCTGCTGGAACTCCTCGGCCTCAGTAAAGGCCGTACCAGTCATACCTGAGAGTTTACTATAGAGACGGAAGTAATTCTGGAACGAGACGGTGGCCAGCGTCATGCTTTCTTGCAGTACCGGTACGTTCTCCTTAGCTTCAATCGCCTGGTGCAGGCCTTCGTTGTAGCGACGACCTTGCATTAAACGACCAGTGTGTTCATCGACAATAATAACTTCACCCTCACCAGTTACCACGTAGTCTTTATCGCGATTAAACAGTGTCTGGGCGCGCAAAGCTTGGTCGAGGTGATAAACCGAACGAACAGCGTCTGGCGTGTAGAGGTTTTTGATACCAAGCATTTTTTGAACTTTTTCAACACCTTCGTCGGTCAGCGCGACCGTGCGGTGCTTTTCATCAAGCACGTAGTCTGAGGCGGTTAATTTTGCAGCGATCTTGGCGAATTGGTAGTAGCTGTCTGGATTTTCGGCAGCCGGCGCACTGATAATCAGCGGCGTGCGGGCTTCGTCGATCAAAATCGAGTCAACCTCGTCCACGATGGCAAAATTGAGCTCACGCTGGCGCAGAAGATCAACTTCGTTCACCATGTTGTCGCGGAGATAGTCGAAACCAAACTCATTGTTGGTGCCGTAGGTAATGTCAGCTTCGTAGGCTTCTTTACGTGAGACAGGACGAAGCTTACGCATACGCAGGTCGGTGTGAGCCTCGTTATCGTAGTCTTTATCAAACAAGAATGAGGCTTCGTTGATAACAACACCGGTACTCATCCCTAAGAAGTCGTACACCTGACCCATCCAGCTGGCGTCACGTTGCACCAGGTAATCGTTGACCGACACGATATGCACACCCTTGCCGCTGAGGGCGTTGAGGTAGGTCGGTAGCGTTGCCACCAGAGTTTTACCTTCACCGGTCTTCATTTCAGCCACATTGCCTTCGTGCAGGGCCATACCGCCGATCAGCTGCACGTCAAAGTGACGCATACCCAGTACGCGGTCACTTGCCTCGCGCACCAGCGCAAAAGCGTCAGGTAAAATATCATCAAGCGTCGTGCCTTTTTTGGCAAGACGTTCTTTTAAAACGGCCGTTTGCTTCTGCAAATCAGCTTTCGACATTGCTTTATAGGTGTCGCCGAGCTGATTAACCGCGCCGACTTTCTTTTGTAGTTGCTTTAAAATACGCTGTTGCGGATCACCAAAAACCTTGGTTAACGCTACTTGTCTACTGACCATAAAAATGAACCCTCGCTGTCTGAAAAAATCTTCTGTATAAACTAAGAGTTATTATACGCTGTTTTGACGCGAGTGAAAAGTGATAATGAACTAATTTACTGGACTTCGCGAGCGTAGCTGCGTTTAAAGCGGCTTAAAACACCCCGACGGCCGACATGCGGCAGCGTTGCTTCTTTGTAGCGATGGAGTTGCGCGACAATTTTCGCCTCGACAATATCGATAGCGGCCAGCACGTTCACCGTGGAATCTTTGGCGGTAATAAATTTATCAGGCACGTGCAAATTGACCTCGGCTTCGTATTTATTACCGTGGTCACGGTTCACTTCGCGCAGACGCACTTCGGCTGTTACAGACTTGCGGGCGTGCTTTGGCAAGTAGCGGTCGAGTCGACCAATCTTACGCATGACATATTTTTCAGTAACGGCATCAACCTCAAATTGAATACCTTTGATCTCGATTGCTTTTATCATACGCCCTCCTGTTTTTATTAGGTTCGGTATACCTTGATTATAGCACTTTTCGGCCACCAAGATAAGGCTGAAGCACAACCGGAATGCGCACATTCCCCTGTTCGTCTTGACCATTTTCGATAATCGCAATCATAGCACGACCAAGGGCGAAAGCCGTAGCGTCATTCGTATGAATCAGCTCAAGATCACCATTCTCGCGACGCACCCGTGTTTTCAGGCGACGCGCTTGGTAATCTGTCATGTAGTCGGCTGTGTGCGTTTCTCGGTATTTGTCCTGACCAGGCAGCCAGGCTTCCATATCGATACCGCGGGCGTTCGGCTTACCGATGTCGGCCGTACATTTTTGAATCACCTGGTACGGTAGTTCAAGGGACGCGAGCAGATATTCCTGAATCGCCACAAACAGCAAATGTTCGTCGAGGCCGTCTTCGCCAGTCGTGAAACTCTCCATCTCCAACTTGTCGAACTGATGCATGCGCAGAATGCCTTCCATATCTTTGCCATAGGTACCCGCCTCGCGGCGAAAGCTGGTAGCGTAGCCGACGTAGCGGAGTGGCAGTTGTTTTTCGTCAAAGATTTCATCGGCGTGCATACTACCGAGGACGTGCTCGGCGCTGCCCTGTAGCCACAAATCATCGCCCTCGAGCTTATAGCGATCATCACGCGGCTCGAGTCGATCCATCGCATCGTAGAGTTCGGTTCGAATCATGAGCGGCGGCAAAACTGGCACAAATGGTCGCGTCGCAACAGGCAGGCCAGCGTCGGCTGCGATCTGTTTAATGATCGCTTCGTCGCTGAGACTATTGATTACAAATGTCACAATCGCCAGCTGCAACTTCACTAAGTCGCCCTTAATATAGGCAAAGCGGCTACCCGCCACCTTGCTGGCGCGCTCTTTATCAATCCAATCACGCTGCGTGGCAATATCGCTATGGTTGCGTGGTGTAAATCCAAAGACGGGTTTGTCACCAACCACTTTTGCCACGACATTTTCGTCCTCACTTGCACCAACTGGCACGTCGGCCAGCGCCATATTCGGCACTTTTTTGAGCAGCGTCGTGAACTGCAGATCAGCCTCTTTCAAATTCGCCTCGACGTCAGCCAGCTGCTCTTTCAGAGCCTTGCCTTCAGCCATCGCTTCATCGGACGGCTTGCCGCCTTTCATACTGGCGGCTATCGTATTACGTTTTTCACGCAAGTCGTCAGCCAGCTGCTGCAGCTGGCGCTTTGACTCGTCCGCCTTCATTAATTCATCAATCGAAACGTCATAGCCTTTATGCTTGGCGTTTTCTTGAACTTCTTTGGCGTGGGTACGAATAAAACGAATATCTAACATGCTTTTATTGTAGCACTAGACTCCCGCAGACGGATACGGTTGTTTACTTTTTAGACAAAAGTTGTATAATTTTCATTAATGCATCGTTCAAATCCGAGCGACCGAACCTTCCACTGAAAAGGGGCTATGCCATTATGCAGCCACATAAAAATCTCATGCTCGAGCCTGAGCTTGTCGCCGACTCGTTTCGCCAAGAGATTGCCATTGCAGGCCTTGCTCTTGTCAACAGTCTGTTGGAAAACTTGTGGCGCTTTGTCGTCGCGGCTGTCGTCGGCTATGTAGTATACCTGATGATCGTTTTGGGGACACCAGCCACGCCCATCGCGCCAACCAGCACCATGACACCAGAACAGCACAGAGACAGCTTTGGCTGGTCCATGGCGGCGCTCACAGGTGCTACTGTGCTGCCGCTTTGCTACGTCGACTGGCGTTCGCGTTGGCGGCAGATGACGACAGCGGCCAAGCAGACACTACGCTAGACCCACCCCTTTCAAAAAGCCCGTCGCCACCCTCGTTTGAGGTGTTGGTGACGGGCTTTTCTAATAGTTATATCATTTGCAAATTATTGAGATTCGTATGATTCAACAGCCGCGAGCGCCTGCTTCACCAAGAAAACCTGCGACTGAATCCCTAGAGCGTCATCGGCATTAGGATATGGGTCGCCCACTCTAAATTCCGATAGTGTTGCAACGAACGAGTCCGAGCGGACGGCTATATCTTGACCTCTTGAGTTCGCTGACTTCAGGCTCGAACCGGTAATCATCGCATTTCGGTTATCTTTAGCGTGAACACGGACTTCACCCTCAGGCAATAATTCGACAGTGTAGTAGCGAGAAGTCATATAGCCCTCTTCGTCAGGAACACTAGCGTTCTTTGCGATAAGTATCATTACGTCATCTAGTGAGTATAAAACCGACACTCGCACCTGTGATGGATTTGGCGCCACCGCCTCACTTATGGGGAGCGCGCCAACGGTGTGAAGTTGCGTGAGCTCCATAGTGTATGTCTTGTCATCGGAATCAAGCCTAGAGATGGTTCTTGTGACACCCTGCTCTCGATGGCAGTAATATGCTCAGCTGCAAGAACTACTGAGGACCGTCCAATAAGCGACGTCCCCAACTTTTTTATAAAAAAACTTCTTGGCTTACGATTCTGACTGTCCGAAGTGTTTGTTTCGTTTTTCATATTTGAATGAGTTTTTAGCACTTATGCTATAAAAAGTCAATACTATTCCGTACGTAGCGCTTCGATTGGGTCAAGCTTGGCGGCCTTG
This sequence comes from Candidatus Saccharibacteria bacterium UBA4727, assembly GCA_002404195.1. GTDB lineage: Bacteria > Patescibacteriota > Saccharimonadia > Saccharimonadales > Saccharimonadaceae > UBA6022. The sequence continues at coordinate 10,583 of DHJF01000047.1, forward strand.
CGAGCTGGCAAGATGCCGGCACCAACCGAGACGAGCATGAGGCCAACGATAATCGCCACTACACTCAGTGGTTCGAAAATAAGAAGATTCGTACCTGTCCCGAGCGCCAATGCCTTTGTAATTAACGGATTGGCGAATGTCCCAGCGGCAATTGCAACACCAGCGCCAATCGCACCACCGAGAAAGCCAATCCAAGCCGCTTCAAACTTAAACAACCGGCCAACATCACGGCGACGCATGCCAAGTGCCTTCATCAGCCCAATCTGTTGCGTACGCTCCAATACGCTAATATACTGAGTGTTAATAATGCCAAATACCGAGGTAAGCACAGCTAACACGCCGAAGCCCAGCAGGATTCCTTGCAGTACATTGATGAACTGAAAAATCGTACTCATTAAGTCTTTGGCCGTTTGGACTTCAAAGCCCTTACTGCTAATACTCTGCTTCACCTGGTCGGTCACATCGCTAGAATCCGCAAAGACATAGGCACCCATAAACAATCCGTAGCTTGGCGTCCCTTGCTGATTGTAGGTGTAAATTTCTTTTGCGAGATCTCCCGTCACTTGAATCGACGAGCTGTTCGTAAATGACAGACTCGATGATTTATAGACACCACTTACCTTAATGGCAAATGTCTTCGTGACAGGTTGCGGACTATTCGCACCAGCCTGTTTAACAACTAGATTAATTGACTGTCCAATCGCAGCTTGGTTTGATGTAAAACCAAGTGCCTCGCGGTAACCCTCGGAAATGACGGTTGAAGCTGGTTTCGTCGCTGCACCACCCGCTAGGTATTCCTGGGTAATATTACCGTCAAACGCGATCACCTGCGCATGGTATTTATCTTGTCCGGCTCGCGTCGCATATTGAACATTGAGTGAATAAATTGGCGCGACTGAAGCAACCTGTGGCAACTTAGCAATTGCGTCAAGATCGCGCTGCGACAGTTGCTTGAATGACAACCCGTTGCCAAAAACCTGCGTGTTTTCGCCAGCATATTTCTGTGGCTTTGAGGCGTCAAAATTCTGTTTTTGCGTCACCCGTAGCTCACGAGTATTAGTATTGGCACTAATAATATCCTGCGCATACTGACGGCCGCCAGCACCAGCGGCAAGTGCTAAGGTGATTGTAAAGGCACCCACGCCAATAGCAAGACTAGTCAGTAACGTGCGAGCTTTGGCTTGTCGGATACTGCGACTTGCCCGAGCAATAATATCGAGTGTTCTCATAATTGGATTTTCCTTATTGTGTGCATTGGGGTAACTGGCTGGTGTTTATTATCGATAATCGACGCTACTTTGCCGTCTTTAATATTAATGAGAATATCGCACTTTTCTGCCAAATCCGCATCATGTGTCACGATAATCAGCGTCACGCCGTTGTTGCGGTTATAACCAAATAACATGTCTTCTACCTTTTCACCCGTGGCGCTGTCCAGGTTACCGGTTGGTTCGTCAGCAAAAATAATCCGTGGTTGATTAACAATCGCGCGCGCGATGGCCAGGCGCTGCTTTTGACCACCCGATAAATTCTTGGCTTTGCTTTTGCGTTTGTCGGTTAGTTCAACGCTTTCAAGGGCGGCGTCAATTCGCTTAGTGCGCTCGGCACGCGGTACGTCCGCAACCTCAAGTGGTAGGCTGACGTTATCAACCACTGTTTCATTCGCCTGCACAAAAAAGCTTTGAAAGATAAAGCCGATTTTCTTGGCCCGAAAGGTATCGACAGCCTTTTGTTTGAGCTTTAGAATATCAATACCATCAACCAGTATCTCACCAACTTCTGGCCTGTCGAGCCCGCTCATGGCGTGCATCAACGTCGATTTTCCTGAACCGCTCTTGCCGAGAATAGCCACGCTGGCGCCATCTGGAATCGTAAAGTTAATCTGGTCGAGTGCCACAAACTTATTCTGTTTTTTGCCGTACGTCTTCGTAACGCCCCTTACTTCAATCATGCTATCTCCCCTATTTGTTCCATTATCTCACACGGGGGCAGTAAACCGCCTATGCTTTTTGCTAATTAGCACAATCGTCAAATTCAACGACACCACACGATGCGTGAGTCGATCGTGCCGGAACAACTTTTTTGGCTCGATATCATCATTGTCACCCGCATTATAGATAGATAATCGCTAACGAACTCTCGACGCGCAGTCGTGCTGGATGCGCTTTGAGCCATTCATCCACTGCCCTCGATGCACCAGGCAGCGCTTCGTTTGCGTAATCGTCAACCACCACGACGGCACCCGGCGTCAGGTTTGGCCAAATCAGCTTTAGTGGGTCAAGGATCGAATCGTAATAATCACCATCTAAAAACGCGAAGCTAATAGCGCTTGGCACATCCCCACCATTCAGCTCTGAGAACCAGGCCTTTTTGATGTGCGGCAACGGCACGCGGGCTTTCTTGAAGTTCAAAATGAATTGCTTCTTGGTGGCCAAAAGCTCACCCTCCTTGAACTGCTCCCCTGCCGGGCTCATGTCTTGGTTGGTTTTAGCTGGTAAGCCTGCAAACGAGTCGTAAACGTAGAACTCTTTATTGGTCGATGCTAGAAAATGTGCCAAATGAATACTAGTCGTGCCTTCGAAGCAGCCAAATTCCACCACGTCTCCCTGAGCAGTATCGAGTGTTTTTAATAATTCACTCAAAATAACGCGTAGTTCACGTTTATCAACTTGGTCAGAAAGTAATGTGACATTTTGTAGGTAACCAGCGATATCCATCGTCCTACTATAACACTAGGAGCCGAGTGAATAACGTGCTTGCACGGTATTCTGAGGCGACGAAGTGTTACAGCGTGCAAAGCACGATGATATCATCCCGCGCTACGTCAGGAGCCACAAGATGTCAAGACTTGTCGTCGTTGTTTGATGGGCGTTTAATAGGTATTAGATTCAAAGTGAGGGTACATTTTTACGGCAGTCAGTCGTAAGGTGGTCATTGTTGTTTTGTCCGTTTTCCACCCGTCCAACGAAAGTAGGCGTGTCATGCCTGAGAGTAAATCACCACAGTCAGTTCGCACAATCGTCGTCTATAAGCCGCCAACCAGCTGCGGCGACTGCACTCGCGTCATCAATGAGTTTACGCGTCGAGGCATTAGCGTTACCGAAGAAGTCGTTAGCGGTGACCATCCTGTCGTGACAGCTTTGAAGGCTAGCGGCGCAAAAATCGGCATGCCTATCGTCTACGTCGATGGCGAGTTCGTTTTTAACGGACCCCACATCTACCGAGCAATTGCCATCGCCAAAGAGGAGCAGGCTCTTCTTCTTGAGGCAGGCCTGGTAAATGCGTAGACTTATCAACAAAAGTAGCCGCTCCTCCCCTTCGTAAGGTTGAGGAGCGGCTACTCCGAATCTACCTACCACCGCAACCAGCGGTGGTATTTTAATTAACGTTCGCGACGACTAAATTTGCGTTTATGGCTCGGTACCCAGCCGCGATGACGTTTTTCATGTTTATCCGGGTGATAGGTCGTACCGACTTGTGCCATGAAATCATTACCAAAATGAGTATGGAGATGCGTTAAATCAATCAGCTGCTTACGCTTAATAGGTGATAATTCGCTAAGCGAAATAACTCCACTCGCTAATGATTGAACCTGCTGCTGCACTTGCTTAAGCGAGATATTCGGGATGCGCTTGGTGTGATACCGACCCAAGTTGCGACGCTCACGCTCGAGTTGTTCGAATACCCACACGCCAAATGCCTCGGTAAACGCCCGGCGATTTTGCGGGGTATTGTCGGTCACCGCGACGCCGTTACCTTCAAGCATTTGCTTACCAAAACGTACTGATTGTCGCGTTGCCAGACTACCACTCCGCGGATCGTAGTACATTTTACCGCGACGCGGCGTAAATAATTGCGAAGCCAGCTCGGTCAGCCAACTGGTATCGACAGCGGTAATTCCCTGCACCAGGTGAAGCGTTTCAAGGTCACCGCTATGCGTTGGGACCTGCAAATCAAATGGCGTCCCGACCATCAGCTTTGGGCTGCGCACCACCGTGCTACTAGAAAGTTCGCGCCGTTGCTTTGTCGCAATATGCACCACGTCACCCCGGTCGTCGAGCATCCACAACTGGTCAATCTGACCTGCCACGATACAACGTAGTAGCTTATTCTGCTCGTCAGTTGTGATTGGCGTCAACTCTTCTTGGCTCAGCCCCAAGTCACGGTCGAGTCGTTCCATGACATCACTCGCCTTTTTGATGTTTTTGCTAATAATCCCCATATCCTCGTACATGTCAGGTAAAATATTCGATAGCGCCAAATAAACGTCGTACTGCGCCAATAAATCCGACTTGGTTTGACGGGTATACTTCCGCCACCCGGTATAGCGCGTGCCGCCTTTAACGATACCGCCAACTTCTTGAATACCAATAATCGCCGCCAACTTCGTCTTGACTTCTTTGCCGTATTTTTCAGCCTCCACTAGCATGCGGCCATAGCTCGACTCGACTGGGAATTGCTCCATAATGCGACCGATTTTTGTCACGTCACCACTTTTGGTCAGCGCGCCGAGGGCGACTAAGGTACGTTTCGCCCGGGCTATCGCCGCATGGCTTGGGTCATGATAAAAATCGAGTGATTCAATATCGATGCCAATATTCGCCAGCCGTAACGTCAAGCGGTCAATATGTTTGCGTAAAATTTCTGGCACCGCATACTCTGGGCGCTCGGCAAATGGCAGACACGGCATAGTATCATAGGGTGCGAGCACGTATTCACCAGCCTTAGTACGGCCCGCGCGACCAGCGCGTTGCAAACAATCAGCTTGTGAAATCTGGGCAATGAACAGGCCCTCAACACCGTTACGAACTTCACTGCGACGCTGCAGGCCGCTATCAATCACCACATCAATGTCATCAATCGTCACACTGGTTTGGGCGATATTCGTCGCCAGCACGATCTTGCCACTTGGATAATTAGCAAAGGCTTGTTGTTGTGCCGTGGCTTCTAATTGTGAGTGGAGCGGAATCACTGGCACACCCGCCTCGTCGGCCCTAGTCTGAATAGCATCGGTCACATCTTGAATCTCGGACTTACCCGGCAAAAATACCAACATATTACTCTGCGTCGTTTTCAATCGGTTGAAAATCTCACTGAGAACGTCAGCTCCTTGACTCTTTTTCACCTCAAAACTACGACCAGGCACGTTAATAACGGCTTCGGTATCGAAATACTGCGCCAGGCTACCCGTTTCGATCGTGGCGCTCATAATGACTACTTTAAAGCGTGGTTCTTCCTGGCAACGTTTTTTAGCCCAGGCAACCAAGACCTCCATATTCTCATTCCACTCGTGAACCTCATCAAGCACCAGCACTTGTTTTTCGCTGACGCCAATACCGGTAATCTCGCGGACGAGCTGCAAACCATCGGTACAATAAAGAATTTTCGTACCTGGGTTATCGTCGCGTTCGTGCGCCGTACGATAGCCAATAATTTCGTCACTGTCTTTGCCAGTGCGCAACGCCCATTCTTCGCGCACGCGACGGCTCAAATTACGCGCCGCCAAAATACGCGGCTGCGTCACGATCACTTTGGAGTAGCCGTGCTCAGCTAAATATTGCGGAATTTGGGTACTCTTACCTGCCCCGGTTTCAGCGGTGACAATTGTTACCTGGTGGGTGTCTACCGCGTGGACGATTCGGTCATAAAAATCGAGGACCGGCAGGTCGTTAGTAAAACCTAAAGCATGAGCATCATTCATGTCTTTAGTGTAGCACGTTCGCGCCTACCAGCCACCCCCGCCGCCACCGCCGCCACCACCACCTGAAAAGCCGCCACCGCCCGACCCACCAGATGATGAGCTACTTGATGCGGCATATGATGATGTAGTAAATCCATTCATTGATGTACTGAACGTCACAGCGTTAAAAACAAGCGATCCACTATACCAGTCAGGCTGCGCATTGGCGGCCTCGTACTGCGTACCCAACTGCTTGTTCCACTCTTTTTCCTGGCCAAACAACACCGCGTAAGGCAAAACGCGTTCGTATAACTTTACTAATTGGCTAGAATCATTGGCAGCAATCACCTCACCAACTTTCTCGGCGCCCTCTGGACTTTGCAGCATCTTGAGGCGCTCTTCCTCAGCAACCGAAATGTATAGCTTTAATCCTTGCAGATAACGGCGCAGCTGGAGGCCTTTGTCGCTGAGAGGACAAAGATATATACCAAGGCTAAAGGCAGTAATCGCCGCAATAAGCAGCGGCGGCGAAACCGTCACGACCGCAATAACCAGCGTCACAACGCCAAAGCGCCGGAACCAACGAGCCTCCCCTACATTCCTTTGTCGCAGCTCATATATACCTTTTATATCCTTATTCATATCGGTCATGAGTACTCGATTTATGTCCTTGCCTAAGCTATAATTATTGACCAGTGAGGTCATAGTGAAGCGATCACCAATGGCTACATTTGTAAAAAGGAGCGTAAGCAGCGCCCGCTCCTCGGCCGCCAAATCATCGATTGACTTCACTAATTCTAATTCATACTCCGCGGACTTAAACATACTCTTCTCACGAGTCTGATAGATTTTAATGTAGTGGCGAACTGCCAGATCGATCAGCTCAGCGGTGAATGCCTTGGACGGGCTTCCTTCAATATGCGACGCCACGAGCAAGCTATAACCCTGAGGCGGCAGATACTCTGGCACAATTGTACCTAGCTCCTTGCGCCGATCAGTGACGCGACTGTAGCGATGAACCAACCACATTACACACACTACGGCTAAAAGCGAGGTAATTCCTATCCCAATCACCCATATTGGTACGAGTACTGCCATTGTCTTTTCCATCGGCGTTTGCTGATAACCGATAAATGTTCCGGCGGTGAATCCAAGTGAGACGGTCACGTTTTCATAGGGTCGCAAGTTGCTGACCGCTGTTGAGATGATGTCGTTGTCTTGCGCGAGATTGCATGGATTAGTCGACCCAGCCGTGCCCTGGTAACAGGCCATAGACTTTGTAAACGTCGGCATGATCGAATGGTCAAGATGAATATATACCCTTAGCTCAGCAATTGGAACCGCCCACTGTGTGCCGTTGGTATCCCAGTAAAATTCGTCTTTGCCCGTATTAGAAAAATAACGCGTCGTGTCGTGCTGTGTATACGTAATGACATAGGTGGTTAGACCATGGACGTACTGATGTGCGTCACCAATACGCAGTACCTCGTTACCATTGCTGTTGCTGGTGCCATAGGCAAGCGCATCGCCGTTTCCGTCTGTAACAGATTGAACATTCAGGCGTGTCGAGTGTCCATCATACGTGGTCGGAATGGCTCGTTCCAAGCCATGATTCTGATCGCTCTCCGGAAAGTCAGCCGTTATCGTTTCGACTGTCTTAAGGGTCGAATGCCCCTTGTCGTCCGAACCTAAATAATAATCAATACTATACGTACTAATTGTAAAATCATTCGTAGCCGCAAATGACGGCGACGACGCGCCGAGTGTTGCAACTAGCAGTACAGCAATAAAACCAAGCAAGAATCGTTTCATGCTTTTAAGTATATCATTCACCGTGATTAGTCATCGAGTTTGACGTCGGGATAGATGGCGCGCGTTGTTTCGTCGTATTCGACGCGCAGTTGCGGGAACGGGACGCCTTCGCGGGCGGTCACGCCTTCAAAAATCCAAAAGACACGTTCGCTCCAACCCCAGCCGCAGGCTGGTGGCATGCCATATTCCAGCATTTCCACGTAGTCAATATCGAGCATCATCGCCTCGTCGTCACCAGCTTCGCGCATGTTTTGTTGTTCAACAAAACGGTTCAATTGATCAATTGGGTCGTTTAATTCGCTAAAACCGTTGCCTAATTCCGAACCGGCCATAACTGGCTGGAAGCGCTGAACGGTCTGGTCGTTATCTGGATTGCTTTTCGATAATGGCGAAATAAATTTTGGCGTATTAATCAGCCAGACTGGCCCGGCCACGTCTTTACGAATATTCTTCCAAAGCTTATCAATACCGCGGGCGCGGTTTTCGGTCTGCTCAACCTCAAGTTTGTTGTCAGCCAAAGCTTTTTTGACATCTTCGAGCGAACTATTGTACACGTCGATACCGTAACGTTCGCGGATAATTGTTTCGTAGTCCCAGACTTCCCACTCGCCATTCATATCAATATCAAACTTACCGAGCTTAAACTGTAGTGTGCCAAACGTTTTTTGTAGTACGTCTTTATACATCGCTTCCATGAATTTCATACCATCTTGCCAGTTGGCGTAGGCCCAGTACCATTCCATCGCGATGTGTTCTGGGAGATGTTCGTCAGTATAGCCTTCATTCCTAAAGCGTGGACCAAGATCATATACTTTCTCAAAGCCAGCACCCACCAGGCGCTTGAGCGGTAGCTCATGACTAATGCGCAGGTAAAAGTCTTGATCGAGCGCGTCCATATGGGTCACAAATGGATTAGCGTCAGCCCCACCAGTGGTGTGCTCGAGCACGGGAATATTCACTTCAATAAAGTCATTCTGATTTAAATAATCACGAGTTGCCTGCCAAAACTTCGAGCGACGCACAAAACGATCACGCACGCTTTGGTTGACGTTCATGTCAACGTATCGACGACGTAGGCGCTCTTCTTTATGAGTCAGTTCGGTCGGCATTGGTCGCAGTGCCTTCGTCAGCAGGCGTAGTGTCTGCACGCCAACAGAGATTTCACCGGTTTGCGTCTTAATCACCGTACCGGTTGCTTCAATAAAGTCGCCCGTATCGAGCAGTGGCAATTCTTTCATGCCCAAGATACCCTTGGCGCCGTCGCATTCAACGACATCGCCGGCGTGCAAAAAGAGCTGCACTTGGCCGCTAAAGTCCTTAACGACAATAAATGCTAATTTGCCAAATTTACGCAGGCTCATCACTCGCCCGGCGACGGTCACCGTCTGACCTTGCAGTTCGTCAAAGCCCGCGCTAATGTCGTTTGTCATGTGCGTGCGGTGGCTCTCGGCTGGGTACGGGTTAACACCGAGTGCCTTTAATTCATCTAGTTTGCGTAAGCGTTCATTACGGTAGTCTTGGAGTGTTGCCATATCTGTTATAGTATAGCACTTGCACTAACGATTTCAAAAAAGAGACCACCTAGGGGCGGCCTCTTTAACTAAAAATCTATCAACGTATCTTAGCTGACCGCGATAACTTCGTAACTAATCGCACCTTTTGGTGTCGTAATAGTGACGCTGTCACCAACTTTTTTACCCATCAACGCTTCACCGATTGGTGATTCGTTGCTGATTTTACCGGCAATTGGATCAGCTTCAACGGGACCAACAACAGCGTAGTTGACTGTCTTCTTGCCCATCTTTAGCTCTACTTTACTGCCCAAGATAACCTTTGAACTTTTCGTTGGCTTGATAAGCTCAGCATTCAACAGGACGTCTTCGATTTCCGCGATACGGCTTTCAAGCAAGCCTTGAGCTTCACGAGCACTGTCGTATTCGGCATTTTCGCTTAGGTCACCAAAGTCACGCGCTTCAGCAATTTTATCAGCCACCGCGCCGCGGCGACCTTTGAGCTCTTCGAGCTCCGTTTCTAGTTCTCGTTTACCATCATCTGTAATCTGATAGATTTTTTTCATACGTTTATTCCTCTAATATTCTATATAGTGTAGCACAGAATGCCTAGAGCGCTATATGTAGCGTCTCTTTCCTCCTTAAGTTGTGCGGTCATCCTAGTTTAGCAAGCAGTTGACCCCGTGTCAATGACTCCGTCACCCCTGATGCGCGTGGCGTATATTCATAGCGCTCGGCCTCAAGCAGGCGGTCGCTCACGGTTACGCGGTATGGAATTCCCATCAGTTCACTGTCGGCAAACTTAGCACCCGGTCGCTCGTCGCGGTCGTCATACAATACTTCGATACCCTTACTGGTCATTTCATCGTACAGTTCGTCGGCGTGCGCGACAGCTGCTTCACCACCAATTCGCACCAAATAGACCGTAAATGGTGCCACATTTTCTGGCCACACCAGGCCCTTATCGTCAGCGAAGTGTTCAGCAATCAAGCCCATCACGCGACTTGGTCCGATGCCATAGCTTCCCATAAAGACGCGCTTACTCTTGCCTGCTTCATCGGTGTAATTGAGATCAAGCGCATCGGAGAACTTCGTTCCAAGCGTAAAGATATTACCGACTTCAACCGCCGTTCGCTCAACGAGCTCATTACGACTTACGCCAAGATCGGCTAACACTTCATCGTTATAGACTTCTTCATTGATGGCAATCTTCTTACCCTCATGAACATAAATCTTGTCCTCACCAACCGGGCTCAGTGTCTGGAATTCATGGCTATACTTGGCAAAGCTACCGCCGCTAGCGAATGTCTTGTAGGTAATGGCGCCTAAGCCCAAGCGGCTGTAAACGCGCGCATATGCTTCACTAATTTTTTCGTAAAACGCATCGTGCTCTTCTTGATTACGGCTAAAACTGTACAAGTCCTTCATCCAGAACTCGCGCCCACGCATCAAGCCGCTCTTACTGCGAAGTTCATTGCGAAACTTAATCTGGAATTGATACGGATAGACTGGTAAATCTTTGTAGCTACTAATAAAACCCTTCATCAGTTTCGTCAGTGGCTCTTCGTGTGTTGGCGCCAAGCCAAGCTCCGTACCGTTGGCGAGCCTGGTCTTGAACCACACGTCCATAACGTCGTCACTCCAGCGACCCGAAGCTTCCCATGTATCTTTTTGCTGTAGGGCAGTCAGGCTAATTTCGCTACCACCCACACCGTTCATTTCCTCACGAATGACGTCCATAATCTTGCCGAGGACAATCTTGCCCAGTGGTAGATAGTCGTACACGCCGGCCATCTCTTTATTAACGTAGCCCGCTCGAATCAACAGTTGGGCGTTCTTTGAGACTTCGTCGGCTGGTGCAGTTTTGCTTGTCTTGGTAAATAATTGTGAAACCTTCATATAATCCTTCTATTGTATAATTTTCGTTCCCGTTTTACCAGCGAGCATTGCCTCGGCCGCCCCTGCAGTAGCAGCGTGACCAATATAGACATCGCAGCCTTGCTCGAGAGCAATCGACGCCGCAAGCAGCTTGCTCTTAATTCCGCCGCGACTATGTTCGCTACCGCCCTCCTTGGCGTGCATACGCGCATCAGCCAGAGAGACGCACTCTAGCCGGGTTTGATGAGGTGTGCCAAAATCCTGCTGCAAGCCATCTTGATCGGTTAGCAGCACCAAAGCAGACGCGCCGCAAGCGCCCGCCACAAGCGCAGCTAGTTTATCATTATCACCAAACGTAATTTCATCACTCGTAATCGCATCGTTCTCGTTCACTATCGGCACAATCCCCTGTTGCCATAATGCCTGAAACGTCGCGTGTAATGTAGCGACACTTTCGGGCTGCGACAATTCACGAGCGGTCAACAACACTTGCCCGACCGGTCGATCACCCATCGCTTGGTTCCACTTCTCCATCAGCCCTACCTGACCGAGACTTGCCAGTGCCTGAAGTGTCGCCACCTCTTGCGGGCGGGTCGTGAGGCCCAGTTGTCGCACACCAAAGCCGATTGCCCCCGACGTCACCAAAATAACATCGTAGTCACGAGAAAGCGCTTCAACACTTTGCGCCACTCGCTCAAATGTTCTACTAGGCCGTTCGTGACCCTCTAGCAGCGTACTCGTGCCTACCTTAATAACTATTCGCTCTTTCATGATTTGTACTCCAAGATTTAGGGAATGTAAACGTGTGTCGATAAGAAAAAGAAACTACCGACCAAGCGGCAATAGCTGAGAGAAAGATGGAGCGATTCGATTCATCATTACCCTCCTATTGTATGGCTTAGCAGCGGATAAATAAAGAGGATGAAAAAAGCCAGGCCGTTTTTAATCAT
>DHJF01000001.1 GCA_002404195.1 Candidatus Saccharibacteria bacterium UBA4727
GAAGTTAAAGAGGCGCAGGACTGCGTCTTGACCGTACATCGTCGGCACGGTCTCGACACGAAGATTCAATAGATGAGTCGCGCCGTCACGCGTAACTTCTTTTTGCATGTGACCTGATTGCGGCTCGGTGGCGGCCGACGACACATTGGCGCGACTGGCCAGCTCGCCCATGATAATACGGTACCTGTCTTTATCAAGCGAGGCGACGGGGTGCAAGGCACCGTCAACACGCATGCGGATGCGAATAGCATTGCGTTCATTCTCGATGTGAATGTCGCTGGCACCTAATTTATCGGCTTGGTCGATGAGGTAGTCGAAGACACGATCACTACTGACAGAGTTGAGCGTTTTACTGACTTCGGTAATGGTATCGCTATCGCCTTCTTTGGCGATTTGAATATCGTCATAGATAATCTTCGTTGGTGGATCATAACGCGCCATAAAAGATTTAAAGGCACTGCCGCTAATCAGTAGGAACTGAATATTGTCACCACGATCGTTATACTGCTTTTCCATGGCATGAATCAGCGACTGAGGTGTTTGGCTTGTCACACCAAAACGGTACGGCGCATCGGCAGTAGCGGCGAGCAGTGGCACGATATAGCCTTTGTACATTTCCGGTACTTCTAAAATATGTTGCAGCAGTGGCAGTTCATTTTCGAGATCGCGCGCGTCAAGATATTGCAGACCCAAAATAGCTGCACGCTGCAAGGTAGCTTTTTCGTCTTGCTCACGCCGGTGTTGCTGAATTTTGCCTTCGTCCATTACCCCTCACTATAGCAAAAAGCTTATGTATTTAGTAGTGATACAATGAGTGTAATGCCCGAGATTATCGTGATTGCTCATAATATCCGCTCCACCCACAATGTGGGTGCGATTTTTCGGAGTAGCGAAGGTTTTGGTGTCAGTCGCATTATTCTTAGTGGTTACACCCCCTACCCCATCATAGATAACGATACTCGACTGCCTCACATTTCGCGCAAACTGACTGAACAAATTCATAAGACTGCCCTCGGCGCCGAACAAATCGTGCCGTTTAACTATCAAGAAGTGCCAGATATTGCCACGCTGCGAGCTAGCGGCTATACCATTGTTGGACTTGAGCAAGATGAGCGCTCGGTCATGCTACCCGACTACACGCCGCCCGAAAAAATCGCACTCCTCCTTGGAGAGGAGGTCAAAGGTATTACCGACGACATGCGCGATCTTTGTGACGACCTTATTGAAATCCCTATGGTTGGCAAAAAAGAATCATTTAATGTGTCTGTCGCGACGGGCATTGCACTCTACGCTCTGACAAGCTCGAATAGTTAATTAATCTTTAACTTCTCTTTTAATTCGGTTAACGCTTCGTATGCGTCGATACTCTGAACAGCCACTCTCACCTGGTTAACATCGTCAAGAACGCTAAATTCAGCACCCGACTCTCCCATCCCCATGTATTTGTAGCGAAAGGCCAATGCCAAGCCGCGTCGACCAAGCTCCTGACGAAGCATAATAAGGAGTTGGTTATAGTCAACTTCCGACACACGCTCCGCATGACGCTTCATAGCAGCATCTTGTAAATGAGTGGCCACCTGTTCCGCCGTAAACGGCTTCATGTACGTATTGATATTGTTTTCCTGCCAACCGCCCATATATACGGTAATATCCGCCATCCCTCCTTGCCCGGGAACAATACGTAGCTGGTTAGACTGCGGCTCGACCGCACCATTCATCACTCGTCTGACATATTCGCCAGAGACAGTTTCACCCGCGAGAGAAGCGCGGTAGTTCGCCGACATAAAACCGTCGCCACTAAACTTTGGTTTTGGCCCATACTGCAGACCGCCCGGATGCAAATCAACATACAACGCGACGTCAAGTGGAACCTCATAGATTCGGCTAGCAAGTGTGTCCTCAACTTGAATAAGCGGGTAACGGTATAGTTCACGAGCCCAGCCACTCAGTCGGCAAGCATATCGAGACTCCGATGAACAGTCTGGACACGCCCGGGTGGCAGTCATACGATTTACCGATACACCGGCGACGCTATGTAGCTCCTCCCGAATATCCGCCTCACTCGGTATACCATCGGGATGGGACCACGTGTCGTACCGCGCCAGAACATCTTCCGGCATATCGTCCATCTTCCAGGAAACATCACCAACTTTATGACTATCCCGCTTTTTGTCAGCGAGCAACTCCGGCAGACTGGCATACGTCGCCACTTGGGCTAATCGTTTCGTAACGATAGTTTGCTGTCGATAGCGACCCTCTATTCTTGCCGGGACTTTTACCTCATGCGTAACATTTCGGAAATCGAGCGTGCTTACTTCGTCTGTCGTTGAAAACTTTATAATTCGATCATACTCTTGATTGATGTCTTGTAGCATCTGTCTTTCGCGGTTCATGATTGTATCTCCTTTATCTACTGTCAGCTTAGCGTGCTAGTCTAGCGCCATCTAGTCGAAACATTTTACCCATGCTACTATGGAGTTATGCTACATCATATTCAAAAGAGTATTATGGACAAACTTGCGACGACTGAGACGAAGCGCTACGGCGAACTAAAACCAGCTGAACTTGATGGCAATGTCTTCGGCTATCACTTAAAAGCCCTGCTGATTGAGAAATATGTTACAAAAAGTGAACAGGGTGACTATAGGCTCACTCAAAAAGGTAAGGACTATATTGTGCATCGTTATGAGAACCCGCTACTGCAGGCTCATTCGATTTTTCTGATTGCAGTTTCACGCGACGACGCGTGGCTCATGCGTGAACGCTTAGTGCAGCCGCTGCTTGGTATGACGGGGTTTATTCATGGTGAGCCTATAGCGAATGAGGCGATCGCCGTCACGGCGGCGCGGCGGTTACACGAAAAAACCGGCTTAGATGTCGATCTGAGCGTACAGGGTAGTGGTCTCATCTCCATCACGCGCGGCGGCGTACTGGAAAGTTATTCCCACGCAGTTGTACTCACAGGTCAAACTGACAGTGATATCTCCATCACCAAAGATTCTACTGGACATAACTTTTGGCTACCCGCCAGCGAATTAGATTCGGCGACCATCTTGCCTAGTTGTATCGATATTATTTCACGTATCGATAAACACGATTTCACCCCGTTCGATTTTCACTATAACTTGTAAATTCGTAAACTTCGTTGTATAGTTAGCGTACTTATCCATCCCCTATGTAAGGCTGTGACGATATGCCCCTTCCAAGAGATATAACTCAGCTAGCACTCGGTCTTCATTTTAAACCAGGCCTCGTCGACACCGCTGGTCTGTGTATCTCTATTGCGGCGCGCATGCCCGAGCATTACCAACAGCCGACAGTCTTTCTGAAAGCGACGCTATGCGACGTCACGCTGGAGATTCACAAGATCCGTCTCACGACCTATCGCTTCATCGTTGACAAGGATTCGTACGACAACGAACCAGTTCGGCGAACATTGGCGAGTGGCCGCGAACGCCTTAAGCAATCGTATCAGTCGTTTGGTGACGATGACCCAGTGAAACCACTCGTGCGCCAACAGATGGACGAAGCACCAGTCGTCTGGCTGGAGTTCGATGCATCGGAGTGGATCGCCTTAATGGGCGATCACGTCACCGTACATTCAACCGGAGGCGGGCCCGAGCCACTTGGCGAAATCACTCAGCTGTCCGTTCTCAAGTAACTCAACCTAGACGTCGATGTTTATGAAAAGAAACTCCGTCTCGGCGGAGTTTCTTTTCATAATGAGACCAATACGAAGCTACTTTAAAACAACGCAATCTTCACCGAGCACTTTGACAAGTTCGCCGATCAGCTCAACGCTACCGTCAACCCGGAACGGCAACCTGATAGCAGATTTTTTATCAGCGCCAAGTACCAGCACGATGTCGGTGTTGCCGACAAAATTACTGCAGGTTTGCTTGAGCAGCAGCAACGCCTCGCGGTCGTCGGGGTTTTTAATATGCACAAACAATTTCTTAACAGGCGGAATATCAAGGATAGGTCGTGGCTTTTCGGCAACTGGCGCTTCGACGGGTGATGTCGTGACTGGCGCGCTCACCTCTGGCGTCTTGCCATGCTTGGCTTTATGCTCAGCCACACGCATCGCTTTTACTTTGCTACTCATTTTGGGCGCTTCCATCTTGCGACCAGTCGATTCGTACTCACGCATTTCTTTGTCAGTCACTTCAATCACTTCATCGGCAATCATTTTTGCCTCTGTGCCCAAGTTGCCGTCGCGGTCGCGTGCGCTCATCTTGCCGGTAATACGCACCACGGCGTCTTGGACCAACTTCGCGCCGACTTGCTCGAATAAATTAGGGAAAATAATCACTTCGCCCTCACCTGTTTTATCTTCGAGCGCCACGAAGGCCATTTTCGTACCAGATTTTGTAATAATCGTACGTACCGTACTGACGAGTCCGCCAATCGTGGCTTTTTTACCATCAACATCCGGCGTCATCCGCGAGAGCGGGATCGTTTGTTCTTCGAAATACTTGTCGTAATTATCAAGCGGATGCGCACTAATATACAGACCGAGCAGTTCACGCTCCCATAGCAGCTGTTCTTTTTCCGTAAATTTAACTGGCGCAGTTTGCATAGTCATCGTTGGCTGTAAGCTTGCCATATCGCTCAGGCCGCCAAACAAATCACCCTGGCCGCTGAGTGCGGCTTTTTGGACACGACTGGCGAAGGCCTGAATAGTCTCAAGGTTGAATAATAAATCCGAACGATCGCCCAGCTCATCAAAGCCACCAGATTTAATCAGTGAATCCCAGGCTTTTTTATTAAACTTACTCGTGCTGACACGTTTAGCAAAATCTTCAATATTCGCAAACTTACCCTCTTCGCGAGCTCGGAGAATTTCTTCGACAGCACCCGTACCGACACCCTTAATGGCTGCCATGCCAAAACGAATTTCATTCTCGCCGGGCACCACCGCGAACTCCACGAATGATTCATTCACGTCTGGTGATAGCACGGTAATACCCATGTGTTTGCACTCAGAAATTTCAATCGCCAGACGATCGATGTCGTCTTGGTCGCTGGTCATCAAGGCTGCCATGAAGGCATCTGGATAGTGCGCCTTGAGATACGCCGTCCAGTAGCTAATCAGACCATAACAAGCAGCGTGCGACTTATTAAAACAGTAGTTGGCAAACTCTTCAAGCTGGTCCCAGAACTTTTCAGCAACCTCTTTTTTCGCGCCACTGGTTTTGATTGCACCTTCGACGAAGTCTACTTTGACTTTACGCATCAGATCAATCTTCTTTTTACCCACTGCCTTACGCAGCGTATCGGCCTGACCACCGGTAAAGCCGCACCATTCCTTGGAAATCTGCATGAATTGCTCTTGGTACACCAAGATACCGTAGGTATTTTCCAGGGAGTTTTTCATACCCTCGTGCAGATAGGTAATTTCTTCTTGGCCGTGTTTGCGCTTAATAAAGCTATCGATAAACTGCATTGGACCAGGCCGATAGAGTGCCACCATGGCGATAATATCTTCAAACACACTCGGCTTAAGTTCGCGGAGATACCGTTTCATACCAGCTGACTCGAGCTGGAAGACGCCGGTCGTGTCGCCGCGCTGGAAAAGTTCAAACGTCGCTTTGTCGTCGAGTGGAATATTAGGGAGTGTGATCTCGGTTTTATAGACCTTTTTAATAATACGTAGCGCGTTGTTGATCGTCGTTAAGTTCGACAGTCCCAAAAAGTCCATCTTCAGCAGACCGAGCTCTTCAACCTCACCCATCGGGAACTGCGTCGTGACAACACCCTTCTGTGCCATTTCAAGCGGAAGGTATTTCACAAGATCGTCTGGCGCAATCACCACACCACAAGCATGCACACCGTGCGAGCGAATCGTACCTTCAAGGCGTACGGCGTAATCAAACACCATCTTCGCAGTCGGATTCGTGTCGTATTCCTTCTTCAGGTCAACATCTTCTTTGATACTGACTTTAAGTGGAATATGCCGCCCCTGAGCTGGCGGGGGAATCATCTTCGACAAGCGGTCTGCCTCAGCGTACGGCACCTGCAACACACGAGCCACGTCACGCACCGCGGCACGCGCAGCCATCTTGCCGAACGTCACAATGTTCGACACCCGCTCGGCACCATATTTATCTGAACAATACTGAATAACCTCGTCGCGACGAGTATCCTGGATGTCGACATCGATATCTGGCATTGAAATACGATCCGGGTTGAGGAAACGCTCAAACAGCAAACCATATTTGAGTGGGTCTAAATCGGTAATATTCAGTGCATAGGCGATAATAGAACCCGCCGCTGAGCCACGGCCCGGTCCAAAGATAATTCCCTGACGTTTACCCCAGTTAATAAAGTCTTGCACGATTAAGAAATAGCCGTTATACCCCATACGATCCAGCACGCCCAGCTCCATCTCAAGTCGCCCGCGCACCTCGTCACTCAGTACAGCGGACATCTCCGGTATCGACATAGTTTCGGCCTGCTCAGTGGGGATGTGATTATAGCGCTCAACGACACCTTCGTAGACGAGTTTATCGAGAAACGTCTTTTCAGTCTGACCTTCAGGCACAGGGAACGTCGGAATCAAAATCCGGTCAAGCTCGAGCTCGACATTGCAACGCTCGGCGACAAGCCGTGTATTGCGCACGGCCTGCGGATTCGTTCGCCCCCAACGACTAATAATATCAACCGGGTCGGTGACGTGGAGTTCAAACTCTTTCAAGCTCATACGCTTTTCGTCGCTCAAAAACGCGCCGGTGCCGACACAGAGTAAAATCTCATGCGCATCTTGATCGTTATGTGTCACGTAGTGACCGTCGCTGGTGACAACACAGGGGATATCGAGATCCTTCGATAGTGCTTCAAGGTGCTTGTTGATCCCCACCTGAACGTCCCACTTTGAAGGACAGTCAGGGTGGCCGTGGTCTTGCAGTTCGAGATAATAACGATCACCGAAAATAGATTTGTACCACTCGGCAATCTTCTTCGCACCTTCGTAGTCATCTTCGCGTAGTCGCTCGCCGAGCTCACCACCAGCACAAGCGGATAGTGCAATAATACCTTCATTGTATTGCTCAAGCAATTCGTGGTCGATACGTGGCTTATAGTACATACCCTCGAGGTTCGCCATCGTCGAAAGCTTCATCAAGTTATGATAGCCGACGTCATTCATAGCAAGTAAGATTAAGTGATAGCGCGCTTTGTCCTTGCCCGGGTCGCGGTCGTGACGTGACCGTGCTGCCACGTATGCTTCCATACCGATGACGGGCCGAATGTCAGCCGCCTTGGCCGCTTTGTAAAATTCGACAGCGCCGGACATGGTGCCGTGATCGGTCATCGCAACCGACTTCATACCCAGGTCTTTGACAACTTCAACTAACTCGGCAACCTTCGTAAGGCCGTCAAGCAAGCTATGATGTGTGTGATTGTGCAGGTGCACATAATCGGCTGCGGTAAGCTGCGCAGATGGCGCCGCTTTTGTGGTAGTTTGTCCCTCCATACTATAACTAGTATACCAACTATGACGCTGGAAAACTATCAGTTGTCGAAACTACTTTTTATTATTCTCAATCGTTTGTTGAATTTGTTTGACAGAGTCGCCCAGGCCCGGAATATGTATGAACAAACTCAGCGTCCACACCAACAGCGCCACCACAATAGTACCGCCAAGAACACTGCCAAGACCAAAGAAGATTCCGCGTATAAAATTCATTTTGTATACTTGTGCACGGCTTTTATGAAAGTCGTAGAAGAGATCTTCTAGAACGGCGCGCCGAGCACCAAGTTCATTATCGCGTTTTACTTTATCGACGGCTTTTTTTGTTGAGTGCCTCAGCAGCATAAATTCCCCTTGTCATGCAATTAGTCATTTTAGTGTGTCACGTTCACACCGACATAACAAGTTATTTTGTAACTTTAAAGCCTTCTTTCGCACCCTCAACCGCACCTTCGATAGCGTGTTCACCGCGCGACTTGTACTCTTCCGCCTTGTCTCGTGCGTGCTTGGCTTTTTTAAAACTCTTTTGCTTCAATTCAGATGCCTTATCTTTGATATCTGCCCGTGTCTCTTTGCCTGATTTTGGAGCAGTCAAAACACCGGCAATAACACCAGCAATGACACCAATAACGGCACCGAATGCAAATCTACTTTTCGTTGACATGTGAGTCTCCTTTCGTCTGATACTTTTTGATAAATTTTGCCACCATCTTCATAATCAGGAGTGGTGACGCCAACCCACGCACCTGTGAAATTGTCTTTTCAATGACCTTTACAGTACGTTCGGCCGAACCCGCTACCAGACGGATTTGATGCGTCACTTTAATAAGCATAATGATAAGCGTAATCCCTAAAAGGAGGAATATCCCCAGGAATACCGCCAAAATGACGACGAGCACTTGTGCCCAGTCCACTTACGCTTGCTCTCTGCGGAACACTCGAGCTATCCAAATAAGGCCGATTGCGCCAATAACGGCAACGATAAAGCTATAGATATTGAAGCCGTTAACGCCGCTGCCGCCCAATAACTCTACGAGCCAGCCGCCGATAACACCACCAACAATACCAAGAATGATGTTTTTTAGTAGTCCGCCCGATTCTTTCATGATTGCTTTCGCAACCAGTCCAGCTAATGCACCTAGTATGATCCATCCTATCCAGCCCATAAAATACCCCCTTGATATATTATCGTTTGTTGTACTCCTATTATAACCTACTTCTCAGGAAATCCGCCAGTGCCTCGCCGTACTCTTCACTCTCAAGCGCAACGTCAACGACCGCTTGAATATATTTCAGCTGATCGCCCGTGTCATGCCACGTTCCGTCAATAAATTGCCCGTAGACTGCATCGGTCTGCGCAAGCTCGTTGATGCTATCCGCCAGTGTAATCTCACCGTTCGCACCAGGTAGCTCCCTGGCAATAATCGGTAGGATATTCGGCGTTAACAAATAGCCGCCGACCGAAGCAAAGCTACTTGGTGAGTTTACTTCACCTGGCTTCTCGACCAGTTGTTTCACGATAAAGGTGCCGCCGCCGAGGTCGTCGCCAATTGCCGCCATGCCGTATTTGTCAGCATCTTTTCTATCAACCTCGATAAGTGAAATAACCGATTTACCTGTTTTTTCATATGCCACTTTCAATTGGACGGCGCGCGGTACAGTGCTGCGGAAAAAGTCGTCGGCAAAAAAGACAAAAAATGGCTCGTCGTCATCAATTAAGTGCTTGGCATTCAAGATTGGACGCGCGTTACCTTTAGGCGTACCTTTTTGACGGACGTAGACAAAGTTTGCCAAATGAGCAATCGCTTCAATCTCATCCGCCTTGTCGCCCTTACCCTTTTCACGCAGCTCTTTTTCAAGCTCATCACTGCGATCGAAGTGATCCTCAATCGAGCGTTTCGTCGGACCAGTCACAATAATGACATCTGTCACCCCTGCTGCGACCGCTTCTTCGACAATCAATTGAATAACTGGTCGATCAATAATCGGTAGCATCTCTTTTGGCATTGCCTTGGTTTGTGGTAAAAATCTCGTGCCTAAACCTGCTGCACAAATGATTGCTTTGGTTGGCTGCTTCATAAACTCACCTCCTATGAAATAATATTATAGTGTTCGATTATTCGTTCGGCGGTTTTATCGGCTGGCGATTCGGTATTATCAATCTGCAAATGGTCGAAGTCAGGGAATGTCTCATAGCCGTAGCCACCTCTTGCGAGTAAATCACTTAAACCCTCTACTGTAGCGACCTTTCTAAAATTCTTACGCGTCGCGCTAACAACACGACTATCAAGTTCGCTACGATCAGGTGTGAGGTGGGCAAGATATAATGGTTGATTATAATTCTTAGCTGTTTCAACAATGAAACGCATAAGATCAAGACCTCCTGGACCGCCAAAATTTACCGTCGTTACGACATCCACACCAGACTCGAAGATCGCGTTATAGATGTCTTTTCGTATCTTACGGCTCAATAGTGCTCGGCGTTCATTAAACTCAGGTTGCTCATAAGGAAAAAGATCAACCAATATATCCTGAATTAGATGATTGTGAAATAGCTTATATCCTGTTTTCTGTGCGAATTCTGTCGCTGTCGTCAACTTGCCTGATGCGACTGGACCATAAATAACACATACACTCATGTTTTATAGCCTCTCTCGAATTAGTTTTTGCGCTAGCGCTGGGTTTGCCTTTCCTTGAGATTGCTTCATCACTTGACCGACTAAAAAGCCGATGACCTTATCATTACCATTCTTAATATCTTCGATCGCCTTGGCGCTCGTTGGGTCGGCTAATACCTCTTCAACAATAGCGATAATCGCACCTTCATCACTCACCTGCAACAAGTTCTTTTGCTCAGCGATAGCACGTGGATTCGTCGCACCGCGTGTCAAATCAACAAAAATCTCTTTAGCGGCCGTACTTGAAAGCTGATTGTCGGCAGTCATTGTCGCCAGCTCAACTAAATCGTCACGTGTCGGTAGCGTGACTTCGGTCGCAAGATTCTCTTCATCCTTACCGCCGAGTGCACTCGCAAACCAGTTAGCGACACGCTTGGTGATAGCATCACCTGATTGCTCCTGAATGGCCGTCACCAATTCGGCATAGGCTTGGACAGAAAGCAGCGCATCGATTACCGAACGGTCAACGTCAAGCGTTTGCCATTTGGCGCGGTATTCCGGCGGTAGTATTGGAACAGTCGCTTGAATGGTTTCAATTTCTTCGCTAGACAGTACAATTGGTGGAATATCAGCGTCGGGCATGTAACGATAATCCTGGGCGTCTTCTTTGCTGCGCTGTGAATTCGTCACCTGCTTTGTGTCGTCCCAACCACGCGTTTCCTGAACGATCGCTTCGCCGCTCTCGAGGCGTTGCACCTGACGACGGAATTCATATTCAGCGGCTTTTTCGACACTACGGAATGAATTAAGATTCTTCACCTCAGCACGCGTACCAAGCTCAGTCGCACCCTTGAGTGCGACTGATACGTTGACGTCAAAACGCATATTGCCATGGTACAAATCACCACGGGTGACGCCGGCGTATGTCATGAGATGATGGAGTTCAGTGGCATACGCCTTTGCACCTGCCGCCGAGTGAATATCCGGGTCAGATACAATCTCAATCAGTGGCGTCCCCGCGCGGTTCAAGTCAACCAAGCTGTAGTCACCGTAGTGCGTCAGCTTGCCGGCATCTTCTTCCATGTGGGCATGGTGAATACCGACGCGAATCGTCGTGCCGTCTTCAAGCGGTGCATCGATATGACCGGCTAGAATAATCGGATGATACATCTGCGTCGTCTGGTAGCCTTTCGGTAAATCTGGATAAAAATAATGCTTGCGGTCAAAACGACTCACTTGGGCAATCGGCGCATTCAGGGCCTTACCGGCTTTTATAGCCAGGTTAACCGCCTCGCGATTGAGTACCGGCAACATACCAGGAAGACCAAAATCAATGGGACTGACAACACTGTTTGGTGATTTATCACGGGCATCGTTATCGGCGCCACTGAATAACTTTGTCGCGGTCGCAAGCTGAACATGACACTCGATACCAATCGTTATGTCATATTTATTAAGAATTTCATCGCTGATCATTAAATTGCTCCAACATCTTTTAGTGCTTGTTTAAAACCGGCTAACGCCCGACGCGTTGCATCATGCGATAACTGCACGTCTGATTCATGCGCCACCTGGTTGCGTAACTTATGTGCCCCCCACACAGCATTGGCATTTGACCATGTCGGCTGCAATACTTTCATACGCTCACCCATCGTTTCACCCTTCGTACCGCGCTCTTTCAGTGCTTGATCGAGCAGCTTATCAGCGTTTAAAACACACAGCTGGTAGCTGGCGGTATTATCTTTTTGCAATTGCTGTTCGATAGCCAGCCACTTACTACGATATTTATTAACATCGAGCTGGACGCCACCTTTTTTAGTGAAGAGAAGAATAACGGCGAGCAATCCGGCAATAACCAGAATACCAACCAAGAATGGCAATAACACACCATCCATTATGCTTGATCCTCGAGTGAACCAGCGAGCGCCAGAAGCGCTGCGTCACTTTTGCGTGGACCAATCAACTGAACGCCCACGGGCAAGCCCGCTGCAGTCACACCCGCTGGGACGCTAATGGCAGGGAGACCAGCAAGACTTGGTGGCACGGTCATAATATCCGCCAGGTACATTTTGATTGGATCGGCCGTATTTTCACCCAAACCAAAGGCAGGCGTTGGCGAAACTGGACTCAGGAGGACGTCATAGTTTTTGAACAATTCATTATATGCGTTGATAAGCAACGTTCGAGCTTTTTGCGCCTGCAAATAGTAGGCGTCGAAATAACCGCTCGATAGCACGAAGCTACCAATCATAATACGACGCTTGTTTTCAGTCACGAACCCTTGGTCGCGCGTTTTACCGTAGAGTTCAGCCAGCGTCTGCACACCTTCGGCCCGGTAACCATAACGGATGCCGTCATAACGAGCTAGGTTACTACTGACTTCGGCAGGAACGATAATGTAGTACATAGCGAGCGAATGCGTGAGCATTGGGAGGTCAACCTCATCTATGGTGTGGCCAGCGGCGCGAAGTTTTGCAACGTACTCATTCATTCGCGCGCGCACTTCGCTATCAACGTCATCGCTCATTGATTCGCGAATCAGACCAATTTTTTGACCTGCCGTAACATTAGTGGTTGGTGCAAAGAAGTTAGGGAGCGTCGTCATATCGCGCTCATCCTGCCCGGCCATAATATCCATAATGAGGGCTGCGTCAGCCGTGGTGTGGGCGAAGCAGCCAATCGTATCCGTACTGCTCGCCATCGCCACGACGCCGTAACGACTGACCGTGCCGTAGGTCGGCTTGACGCCCACGACGCCGTTAAAGCTGGCTGGCTGACGAATCGAACCACCCGTGTCGGTACCAAGCGCAAACGACACGATATCAAGTGCGGTGACGACAGCCGAGCCGCCGCTACTTCCACCTGCAACTTTGGTGGTATCGACCGCGTTAAGCGTTGGGCCGAAGGCAGAGTTTTCGGTACTCCCACCGTGCGCAAAGGCATCAAGATTTGCTTTACCGATACAAATTGCGCCCTCAGCCTCGAGTCGCTCAACCGCCGTCGCCTGCAGTGGTGCTGTAAAATTTTCGAGCATTTTACTCGCAGCGGTTGTTGGTGCGCCAAATGCCAAAAAGTTGTCTTTCACGACAAACGGCACGCCAGCAAGACGGCCCGTAATGTCACCCCGATCAACTGCATCGGCGCGCTCAAGGGCACGTTCTTTCGTCAGGCTCAGCAGTGCGTGATAGTGTTCGTGCGCTGCCGCTTTTTCAAACGCTGCTTCAACTCGTGCGCGAGCCGAACTCGTTTGGCGTATACATTCAGAAATAGTTGTCATTATAAAACCTTCGGTACTTTCACTTGGTTATCTTGCTGAGCTGGCGCCAGCGCTAAGAGTTGTTCGCGCGACACGCCGTAATCAATCACGGCGTCACTACGACCGATATTCTCAAGATCGGTCACCTGATAGGTTGGGTCGACACCCGTAGTGTCTAATTGGCCCAGTTGCTCGATATAGCCCAAAATATCGTTGATATCCGTCACTAGGTTGCTTACTTCGTCGTCTGCAAGTTGCAAACTACTCAGCTGTGCTAAATGTTGCACGTCGTCGCGAGAAATTACTGTCATATCATCTATTATATCACGAGGAAATGAGTGAAAATACGGTATATGAACACAACCCATCAATAATGAATAAACCATTGCATCACGAAGTATATGCTACAGTGAATGTATCCAGTAACGTAGTGGAGGTAACAGCTATGAAGCGGTCACTCATTATGATAATCGGGGCATCCGGTAGCGGCAAAACAACGCTCGGGCGAAATGCTGCCGAAAACCTAAGCGCGGACATGTCAGTTGAGCACATTTCAACTGGCAACTTGGTTCGCCACATCGGCACAGGTGCCATCAAGTCCACGCACTATCAAACGCTCTTGAATCACTTAAACAGCCCAAAACCGAACGAGCGCTTCACTGATGAAGTCCTTTCTACTATCATTGGCGAAGCGCTAAATCGCACCGATGCCGACCTCGTCTTACTAGACGGCGCACCGCGCACTGCCGAGCAGCTCAGCCATGTCAACGAACTCGTCGCCAGAGATAATCGCCACTTAGCCGGGGCAATATTGGCGTTCGTCGCCACGAAAGAGACAGGCATCACTCGACTTTTAAAACGACGTCCGCGTGACTTTTCGCAGCAGATGAGTTACGACCAAGCAGCCGAGCAGCTCGCTTACTCAAGCGCACCACTCGAGCAAGTGGAAGACGCACTCACCATGGGTGGCGTCCCCCTGCGCTACGTCGACACCTCAGGTCCGAAAATACAGACAGCCGCGTATGGTACATCTGTCATATATGACTTCTTGCAGTAGCCCTACTCCCATCGGAATACTTTGAAGGTAGTAGGCAAATCATGGCTTATCACGCGTGAAATAAAATAACCCCGCAGACAATTCTACGGAGTTATTTTTGTTTAAATCACAACTTAGCGTCGTTCAATAAATGTGTGGGCGTGGCCACGAGCACCACCACGACCAGTTCGGCCGATACGGTGTGTGTAATCTTCGTACGTTTGTGGCGTATCGAAGTTAATCACGTGTGAGACATTTGGAATATCAAGACCACGAGCGGCAACGTCAGTTGCAACCAATACTTTGACGCGGTTGTCTTTGAATTGCTTCAATGCACGCTGGCGTTGTGATTGGTTCTTGTTACCGTGAATCGCAGCTGATGGAATACCGACGTTATCAAGGTGATCAGACAAACGCTGCACACCAAACTTCGTTTCACCAAAGATAAGCACCTTATCGTAGGCAGCTGTTTTTAGCATGTCTTCGAGAAGTTCAATCTTGTGCTGTTTGTCGCGCGCTTCAATCACATCTTGTTCAACGTGTTCAGATGTTTCTGATGTACGCACCGATACAGTGATAGGATCATGTAAGAAATCGTTAACAAGTGCTGAAATCTCAGGGGTAATCGTGGCGCTAAAGAACAATGTCTGGCGCTCACGTGGCATTTCGTTGATGATCTGACGAATGTCAGGCAAAAAGCCCATGTCAAGCATACGGTCAGCTTCGTCAAGAACAAGCGTTGTCATGTTCTTCAGTTGAAGAACACCACGCTGCATCAAGTCTTTTAGACGACCTGGCGTACCGATAATAACGTGAGGGCGACGCTTAAGGTCACGAATCTGACGGTCAATGTTCACACCACCAACAACCAGTGTTGAGTAGAGGTCAAGACCACGGCTAAAGACGCGGAACTCTTCGTCAATTTGCTGAGCAAGCTCACGCGTTGGTGCCATAATAAGGACGCTTGGACGTAGGGTAATGCCACTCTGACGTTCGATAATCGGCAAAAGAAATGCTGCCGTCTTACCAGTACCAGTGTTGGCCAGACCAATAACGTCTTTGCCGTCAATAATATGTGGGATTGCTTGGTCCTGAATCGCACTTGGCGTTTCGTAACCCTTGCTTTCAATGTTGTGATGCAACTGAGCACCAAATGGAAAGTCAGCGAATTTATGCGTTGCAGCATAAGGAATTTCGTCAGCTTTCGCTATCGCTTTGTTGATAAATTTAGCTGGATTGATGTACTTTTTAGCTGGACCGCGACTACCGCCGCCACGTCGGCCACCACTGCGACCACCGCCGCCGCCGCTAAAACCGCGACTAGCGCCTCCTTGTGGGCGACCTTGATTAGGGCGTCCGCCCCGTGAGTTTTGTTGAAATGCCATAGAAAATAACCCTTTCGTTAGTTCTTGTTGATAGCTGTATGCAGTCTACAGGGAAACCCTGGGGAGAACAGCGAGAGTATATTTCGGTGGCCGCGCTATATATTTTTCGTGCGCTAGTCTTTGAAAGAGGCTCGACATTCATCGAATGCAATGTGTCTATTGTAGCACAAGTATGATGACTTTGCAATAGTAATTATTGATGTCGTAATATATAAATTACTAATGCTATGACAGGCGCGCCTGAATATCAGCAATCATATCGCGCAGTTCGGCTGCTTTTTCAAACTCAAGATTAGCGCTAGCTAGTTCCATTTGACCCGTTAAGTCTTTCATCAAAGATCTGTACTCGTCTTTTGGAATCTTATTCAAATTAAGTTTTTTCGGCTTGTTCTTTTCTTTATCAGGGATAATCGCGCGTAAGCCTTCATCGATAGCTTTGGCAATGCTAGTTGGCCGAATGTTATGTTCGGTATTATAGGCTTCTTGAATACCGCGACGACGATTCGTCTCGTCGATTGCCGCCTGCATGGAACGCGTGATTCGATCGGCGTACATCAGCACCGTACCTTCTTCGTGACGAGCGGCACGGCCAATCGTCTGAATCAGGGCACTTTCACTGCGCAAAAAACCTTCTTTATCGGCATCCATAATTGCCACCATACTGACTTCCGGTAGGTCGAGTCCTTCACGCAATAGGTTGATCCCGACGAGTACATCGTAGACGCCCATACGCAGATCCTTTAAGATATCACCGCGCTCGAGCGTATCAACTTCACTATGGATATAGGCGACTTTCATATCAAGTTCCTGGAGATACGTCGTAAGATCTTCGGCCATTCGCTTGGTCAGCGTCGTAATCAGAACGCGCTGGTCTTTGGCGGTGCGCCCGTTGATTTCAGCAATCAGATCATCAATCTGACCTTTGGTTGGACGAATAATAATCTCTGGGTCGAGCAGTCCAGTCGGACGAATAATCTGCTGTGCCGGCGCCGGACTATGTTCAAGTTCGTAGTCACCCGGCGTTGCCGATACGTACACCGCCTGGTTGATGTGCGTATCAAATTCAGCAAAAGTTAGCGGGCGGTTATCGAGCGCTGACGGCAAACGAAAGCCATAGTCAACCAAGACTTCTTTACGAGCCCGGTCACCGTTATACATACCACGTACTTGCGGTAGGGTTTGATGGCTCTCGTCGACAAGCAACAAAAAGTCATCTGGAAAATAATCCATCAAGGTCGCTGGTTGTTCGCCCGGTTCGCGGTTTGTCAGGTAACGCGAATAATTCTCAATCCCCTTTACAAAACCCGTCTCCTCAAGCATCTCAATATCATACTTCGTACGCTGCGACAGTCGCTGCGCTTCTAGTAATTTGTCGTGCTTTTCAAAATAGTCCATGCGCTCGGCAAATTCTTTTTTGATACCTTCGATTGCCTGTCCTAATTTTTCTTTTGGCGTCACGTAGTGACTACTTGGAAAGATCGTGCAGCTAGCCGGCTCACCTAAAATCTCGCCCGTCAGTGGGTCGATGCGCGTAATTCTATCTACTTCGTCGCCAAAGAACTCAATGCGATACGCAAAGTCACTACCAGCTGGAAAAACATCGACGACATCGCCCTTGACTCGAAAAGTACCGCGATGAAAGTCAATGTCATTACGCTGATACTGAATATCGGTCAGCAGCCGCACGAATTTATCCTGCACGCGGCGCTCGCCCTTTGTGATAGTAATTGCCATTGTTTCATATGACTCCGGCGAACCAATGCCGTAAATACAGCTGACACTGGCGATAATAATCGTGTCACGTCGCGTCAAAAGTGCTGAGGTGGCGGCGTGACGCAATCGGTCAATCTCATCGTTAATCTTTGAGTCTTTTTCAATATAAGTATCGCTGCTTGCCATGTAGGCTTCTGGCTGATAGTAGTCAAAATAACTCACGAAGTAATGTACTTCACTATCGGGGAAAAACGATTTGAATTCACTATACAGCTGCGCCGCCAGTGTTTTGTTGTGCGCCATGACGAGCGTCGGCACTTGACGGTCAACAATGATATTCGCCATCGTAAAGGTCTTACCCGAACCCGTCACGCCAAGTAGTGTCTGTTCGCGCTCGCCAGCATTCAACCCAGCAATAAGCTGGGCAATCGCAGTTGGCTGATCACCGGTCGGCTGGTAGTTGGTTTGAAGACGAAATTTCTGATCCATTACGTCTAGTATACGACATAGAGACTAACCGCGGCCAGCGCGACTCTCGCTCACCTGAGCGTCAGTACCATCGTGTTGAAAATCAGCGTACTTTTCATCAAGCGCATCAATGACCTTTTGCACCAGGCGTGCTGGGTCAGTATCATAAATCACATCTTTTGCACCCGGGGCTTCGATGTTCTCTAGAAGAACGGGTGTATAGTCAGCTAAGCCGCCGCTGCCAAGGAGAACGCCACAAACTTTGCGACTTTCAAGCGCCGTCGATAGCTCGTGCAAGCTACCCATACGACCACCGACGGTGATGATGCCGTCACAGCTTCGTACCAGGTGAACGTCACGGCCGACATATTCCATGCCAGTGAAGTTGATGTAGTCGAACTCTTTCGTTGGCAAGCGGTAGGTCGCTACGTGCTCGCGGAATGATGCTGCTGGCGAGAAGCCAATCGATAGACCGCGTCGCTCAGCTGGAACCGACATAACACCCATCGCCGCGTAATGCGGCAGACCGACGGTTGCGCCGGTAAGGAGTGTTTTGCCCTGCTCGGAAATCGCTTTACCAAGCTCAAAGGCGAGCTTGTGAGATGTCTGCACGGTGGAACCGCTAGCTGCACCTGAAACACAAATCTGATATTTCACTAGGCTACGTCCTTGGTGTGGTAATCGTCGGGAGCGTCTTGTAGGTAGCCTTCGATAGCGTCACGTTGCAATAAACCAGCTTGCGCACCAAGTTGTTGTACGACGCTCATGCTGTTGATTGGCGCCCATGACAGTGCCGTTTCAAGTGACTCGCCAAGTGCCAAGGCGGCGACGATTGTTGAGGCAAAGGCATCACCTGCGCCAGTGCGGTCGTATGGTGGCGCAGGGTCTGGGTAGTTTGGCATCATCAAGGTTCGCTGCCCATCGGACGCGTAGGCGCCATTAGGACCATCGGTAATAATCACAATTTGCGGGCCAAGCTCGTGCATCGCGCGCATGAGATCAGGCACTGATTCAGTTGATTTACCTGTTACGAGCGCGGCTTCTTCGCGGTTCATCACCACGAGATACGTGCGGCGATAGACGCCGGCAAGCTTCTCAATACCCCACTTAAAATGGAAGGTTCCTGGCTGGAAAACTAATTTTGTATCCGGGTGCTCACATAGATACGCCAGCATGTCTTCGTGCAACTGCCACGACGCTGCACTGATCATCGAGAGATAGATCCAATCCGGCGTGCGCTCGGGCGTTTTCCAGCTGTAATCATAGTCTTCGTATTTGATCAAAATCGTGCGATCTGCACCGTAGCGCAGCGCGTAGTGGTAGTTTGATTTCATACCTTCCCCAACCGATAATGCCGTCGTGTCGACACGCTCGCTGGCGAGATAGTTTAATGAATCTTTACCCGCTTGGTCATCACCCAGCCATGCCATCAGTCCAGCTTCAAGGCCGAGACGTGAAAATGCCACGGCAGCATTGGCGGAGTTACCAACAGCTTGCACAATATCAACGTGGTCATATGGCGGCTTAGAACCAAATTCCATACTGAGACGCATACTGCCATCCGGATCAGTATCAATTCGCGCTTGGTCATCGAGTAATTTAATAAACGCATCGGTCACAATATCACCAATGCTCAGAATATAAGGTCGCGCCACCGTGTCAGTCTCCTCTGTTTGTTCTTGCTTATGATTATCTGCAGTATACCATAGACCAGCATCGCGGGCGAACTGCTCAACCACCGCATCATCCGTTCGTGGGTGCGACACGTAACGACCCGTTAATTCACGCTGCAACGACTCATGTAAATGATCGAGAGTGTGACCACCTAGGATATCTTGGTGATTAAATGAGATGACACCTTCGGGAAATACCAACCCCACGTAGGCCGTATTAGTAAAAAGTAGTTCGTCGTCACGATGAACAGCCAATGTGCGGCGTAGCTCTAGATAGGTTGTATCGTTTGGATCAAGCCCAATTGAACGCATCACGGTATGAGCACTGGCCATAATATCAGCGATAAGCCGCACATCAATGCCGTTTTTACCAGCCGCTTGCTCAAGTTTCTTCATTGCAAAACTAAATTGCGGCTCTTTGGCGTCTAATAAATTTCGTAAAAAAATGCTCACCCTTTTCCCCTTTTTGTTGTTTGTATTGTACCACTGAATACCGCTTTTTGCTACAAAACGACAGAGGTCGAGAAAGATTATTTATAAAATAAGTTGACAATACGTAATAGACCTTATATAATGCGTCTATCGTCACGATTACTGAGCGTATCGAGGCGACATAATGTAAGTGAGTGTTACCCCATTGGCAGAATTTTTTGTCGATGGAATATACGGGAGCCTCCTCGGAGATTCCCGCACGTGGATAGTCGCACGCTATGCATTTCATAGTGCTGCGACAGCAAGGAGTGAGTTATTTTTTCGAGCTCTTCGAGTTCACTCTCTCCTTCCAGGAAAAAGTCCGAGGTCGGTAACCTGGCGACAGCTACTCGGCACGAGTAACAAAATGTAGTCGATTGATTGCAGTCCCCGGTGGTCTTAGTGAGTATGGAGTAATCCATGCAGATCCTAAGACCACCGGGTTTTTCATTTCCAGATATTTTTTATACCGGCTGCTCATGAATTGGCATGGCGTGTAGCTTGGTGCCTGCCTGTAAAATACCGCCCTTGGCACCAAGTTTCGTAACGACAGAGGTAGAGTTAGCACTCGCGAAGATAATCGAATCTTTCAGCGACTTGTCTTGTGCCCATTGGCTCAAGAAGCCGCTTGCGAATGCATCACCTGCACCTGTGCGGTCGATAACCTTCACGTCTTCATACATACCAGCACGCACGATTGTCTTACCGTCACTCGCCACGACGCCATTCGGACCATCGCTGACAATAGCGACAGGTACGTAGTGGAGTGCATGGCGCACTAATTCCTCGAGTGTTTCACCCTCAACGATTTGCTGCATTTCTTCTTTATTCATACAGAGCACTTCGACACTCTCGAGCAGTGCTTTTAGCTTTGCCGGGTCAGCTAGCTCTGGACCGGCTGGGTTGAGCATAACTTTCGTATTAGCTTTTTCGGCTGCGTCGACAATCAAACGAAGCAATTCTATGCCACCATTTGCCAGCGACGTTGGATAGACCCAATCAGCCTCAGCAATTGCATTGAAATCAAGATCGGTACCTTTGGTGTCAGTTGAAACACCACGATGATTCAAAATTGTGCGCTCACCGTTGGTTGCAATCAGGATTGTTGAGTAGCCCGCTTGATAATGTGACTTACGCGTGACACGTGCCGTAGCAACACCCTCATCGTCAAGGTCGCGTAGGACCGTTTCTGAAGCCGGGTCGTGCCCTAGCGTCCACATATATTCAGAGTGCAGGCCTTGGCGGGCAAATGTCACCGCCACATTACTGGCGTTACCGCCTGTCGCAAACGTCACGTCGCTGACTTCCATTTTGACGCCAAGTGGCAAATGAGTGTAGAGAATTTTGCCTTCGGTATGGGGGTCGAACTCGTCACTGCGCAAAAAGACATCCTGCGTGGCTTTGCCGATAGCTAGGATTTTCGGAACAGCGGCCATATTATGCAATAGCCTTGCCTGCGCTACCGAAAGCGTTGATTTTCTCCTCAATAACCGCCTGAACCGCTTGGTAAACCGTTGGCATAAGTTTTACGACGGCATACTCTGTAGGGTTATCAGCGAGCACCTTTTCAAGTGTGTCACGAAATGCCACGCGCATGTCACTGTTGATATTGATTTTACTGACACCGATTCTAGCCGCATCTTCAAAGTAATGCAGTGGCGTGCCACTCCCGCCGTGAAGACTAATTTGGCACGGTATCGCATCGCGTACGCGCTGCAACAACTCAAGATCAAGTTCTTTCGGTACTGGGTATTTGCCATGCAAGTTACCGATTGCCGCGGCATACGTATCAATCCCCGTTGCTTCAACAAACGCGAGTGCACCTTCGGGTGTACTAAAGGTCTTTTTGATTTCTTCATAGTCAATGTTCTCAGTATGGACGTTTGATGAACCACCAAAATAGTGCGGTTCGCTTTCGACGAGCGCGCCTGTAAACTTGGCGTATTCCACCACTTCTCGAGTTTTTTCGATAATCTCTTCAGTTGTCGCATCGTGATTCGCCTGCGAAATATCGATGTGAATAAATTCGTAGCCGGCGTCAATCGCACGCTTGCAGGCCTCGACCGTCGGGCTATGGTCGAGATTGATATACATTTCAATACCGTACTCTGCCTTATAGTTATCGACAAGATCACGCACGTTATCGATACCGAGCGCTTCAACCTCACCCTGGCTCAGTTCAACCAAGACTGGCGCTTGTAGCTTTTGGGCGGCGCGACAAATTGCAATCAGCGTCTCTTGGTTATCAATGTTAAAAGCACCGACAGCGAAACCCTGGCTGCGGCTTCGTTGCATCAAGTGGCGGGCACGCACGGTATTATCTCGGATTTGTTTGATTGATAAGCTCATATTTTCTCCTTAGACTTACTGATGATAACGAGGCATACGCTCGATGAATTCTTTAGTTGTAGCGGCAATCGCAGCCCCGTCGAGACCGAAATGATGCAGCAATTCGTTTGGCGCACCACTCTCGCCGAAGCGATCGCGCATACCAACGCGGTAAACCGGCATTGGTAGCTTCTCACTCAGCAGTTCGGTAATCGCCGCACCAAACCCGCCGGTGATTTGAGCTTCTTCGGCAGTAACCGCGCGACCAGTTTTACGGACACTCGCAAGAATCGTTTCTTCGTCAAGCGGCTTGATAGTCGGAACGTGCACCACTTGCGCACTAATACCTTTGGCCTCAAGTAGCTCTGCGGCAACGAGCATCTGGTAGGTCATCGTACCTGTCCCCAGCAAGCTGACATCGTGACCCTCGCGCAGCACGTAGGCCTTGCCGATTTCAAACGGTGACTCAGTCGTGCTAAAAATTGGCGTTTTTTCACGAGCCAAACGCATATAGCTCGGCTTACCATTTTCGGCAATAGCCCGAGTCGCTTTTTCAGCCTCGATACTGTCGCCTGGCGCCAACACGATCATATTCGGCAGTGCACGCATCAGGGCGATATCTTCAAGCATTTGGTGGGTTGCGCCGTCAGGCCCCACGCTGACACCTGCGTGCGAACCGATCACTTTGACCGGCATATCATTCAGCGCAATCGTCGTCCGAATTTGCTCCCAGTTTCGCCCTGGGCTAAACGCGGCATAGCTACTGGTGAATGGTACCTTGCCAGCACGGGCCAGGCCGCTCGCGACGGTGACTAAGTTTTGCTCGGCCACGCCCATTTCAATAAAACGCTCAGGAAATGCCGCTTTGAATAAGTGCATCTGGGTACTGTCAGTCAGGTCGGCACAAAGTGCGACAACGTTCGTATCCGCTTCGCCAGCCGCCTTGAGGCCACGGCCAAAGCCAGCTCGAATCGGTTCTTGCTGCACGTCGTCATTATGTATGTCGGGGTTTAGTGGGTAGTGCATTACGCTAAGTCTCCTGAGGTGATTTTGCCGTCAAGCGTACGTAGCTTTTTCAGGGCGACCTTGGCTTGCTCGGTATTTGGTGGCATACCATGCCATTTGTAGTCGTATTCCATAAAATCAACACCTTTGCCAGGAATAGTGTGTGTAATCACAACGCTTGGTTTGTTGCTGATAGCTCGGGCCATACTCGCAGCGTCAATCACACTCTCGATATTATGTCCGTCAATTTCTTGAACGTGCCAGCCAAAGCTTTCCCACTTGCCACGAAGATCTTCAAGCGGCATGACATCATCGGTCGAACCGTCGATTTGAATATTATTGCGATCGACGAAAACAATCAATTGACTCAACTTGTATTTACCAGCGAACATGGCGGCTTCCCAGATGTTACCCTCGTCAAGTTCACCATCGCCAGTAATCGCGTAGACAAAACGATGCTTGGCGTTGTCGAGATATTGCAGACTATAAGCGTAACCGGCTGCTTGTGATAAACCACTGCCAAGTGGGCCGCTGGTATTTTCAAGACCTGGTAACTTGGTACGTTCTGGGTGACCTTGCAAACGGCTGCCAAGTTTACGGAGGGTCTGCAGTTCGCTTACTGGGAAATAACCGCGCTCAGCCATAGCGGCATATTGCACCGGCACACAGTGGCCGTTACTCAGGAAGAAGACATCACGCTCCGGCCACTCCGGCTTACTCGGGTCGATATTCATAATATTGAAGTACAACGCCGTCAGCACGTCAGCCAAGCCAAGCGGACCAGCGCTGTGGCCACTGCCAGCCTCTACGAGCATACGAATGATATCCTGACGAATATCATTCGCCTTCTTTTCCAATTGCGTGATTGTTAATTGCCCACCCATTGTTCTAAATTATCCCGTGTTTATTAATTTCACTTACCAGTGTATCATAAGCGACTTTCGGGTCGGGCGCCTTTTGAATAGCCCCGCCAGCGTTCAACACGTCGACGCCACCTTGCGTTAGGTTGTAAGCATTATCAACCGCGATACCACCATCCCAGCCAATTTCAACATTCGGATTAATCGCTTTAATCAGACGGATTTTTTCAAGCTGCATGAGATTCGCCGTGCCGCCGAAACGCCCCAGCGTTCCGCTAAAAATCATGACGTGATCGGCCGCTTGGATCATCGGCGCAACATCGCCCGGTACCGTTGAACGCTGCAGCGCGACGCCCGCTTTAATACCGACACTTTTGATCTTCTGAAGCATCTGGACAATATCACCCTCAGCCTCGGCGTGCAAAATAATAAGACTTGGCTTGACACTAATGAGCGCCGGTAGCTGTTCAGCTGGGCGCTGTACCATCGCATGAATGTCCACTTGCCAGTTTTCTGGCCACCACACCTGGTTGGCATCGACTAAAAACGTTGGTGTAAATTCCCCATCAGAAATATCGATATGAACTCGCTCGGCGAACGTATGAATCCGACCGACCTGAATTTTATAGTCGTCGGTACTTTCGGCCGTCACGCAGGGAGCAATCACACTCATTTACAGCTCGTCGATCTGCGCGTTACGGCGCTTGTAGCGAATTGCACTTGCAAATGGCGTCTTGAGCCAGGTATCGAGAATATCCTGCCACTCGGTTGCATCATTTTCAAGAATACGCGCTGGCAAACATAAGATATTGCTATCGTTGTCATTGCGGGTCATCTTTGCCTCGTAGGCATCCCAGATCACACTGGCGCGGATACCGCGAAAACGATTCGCCGCCATTGCCATACCCTGGCCGCCACCACAAATAAGAATCGCACGTGGATCTTTGCCGTCATCACCAATCACCTTTAATGCTGCCATCTGGGCAAACTCGGGGAAATCATCGACTGGGTCGAGTTCTTTACTACTCACATCTTCGACTTCATAGCCGTGTTTCGCCAAATACGCAAACACATCTGTTTTCATAGCATACCCTTGATGGTCTGCACCTAAGTAGATCTTCATAGTGTAAGTATAAGCAGGATAGGTGATGATGTAAAGAGATGCACCTATTACCTGAGTAAAAAATCGCCGAGCTGGCTCGGCGATTTTCGTATTAGTTATTGTGGAGAGCGCGACCAGTGTCGGCGACGAGCTCAACGAGACGGTTACTGTAACCCCACTCGTTGTCATACCAAGCGACAACTTTCACAAGGTTACCACTAACAACTTGCGTCAGCGGAAGGTCAACAATCGCACTGTGACTATTGCCCTTAAAGTCGCTTGAAACGAGTTCTTCTTCAGTGACATCAACGATGCCTTGGTAGAATGGCTGCTTGGCAGCTTCTCGAAAGGCATTGTTAAGTTCTTCAACTGTCGTGTCGCGCTTCAGGAGTACCGAAAAGTCGCTCATGCTAACGACAGGAGTTGGCACGCGGACGCTGAGGCCGCCAAACCTACCCTCGAGGGCTGGTAGAGCTTTGGCTGCGGCAATGCTCGCACCCGTCGTCGTTGGGACGATGTTTTCAGCTGCCGCACGGGCTTCGCGTAGGTCTTTGGCGGGAGCGTCTTGTAACTTTTGGCTGGCAGTATAACTGTGAACGGTAGTCATAAGGGCTTTTTCGATGCCAAAGTGACTTTCCAAAATTGCCATGACTGGTGTAATACAGTTGGTCGTACAACTAGCGTTACTCACAACGTCAGTCGAAGTTTCGATTTTATCTTCGTTGACACCAAGTACAATCGTGTCAGCGCCGTCACCCTTCGCAGGTGCAGAAAGAATAACCTTCTTTGCGCCGCCGCCGTCGATATGCGCGCGAGCTTTAGCTGGGTCAACAAAAAAGCCAGTGCTTTCAATGACAACATCAACGTTATAGTCGCGCCATGGTAACAGTGCAGGATCTTTTTCAGCCAAAACAGCAATATGCTGGCCGTCGACGATAATACCTGTTTCGTCGTGTCCGACTTCATGTTCGTACATGCCGTACGATGAATCGTGCTTAAGCAGGTGTGCTAATGTCTTTGTGTCTGTCA
This sequence comes from Candidatus Saccharibacteria bacterium UBA4727, assembly GCA_002404195.1. Classification (GTDB taxonomy): domain Bacteria; phylum Patescibacteriota; class Saccharimonadia; order Saccharimonadales; family Saccharimonadaceae; genus UBA6022. Next base: position 26,416 of record DHJF01000001.1, read on the forward strand.
GGTCGTTAATAGCGACGATTTTCAAATCGCTACGGTCAAAAGCAATCTTAAAGGCATTGCGACCAATACGGCCAAATCCGTTAATTGCTACATTCACTTGGCTCATAAATTTTTGCTCCTTTTAGGGTAAGCGTTAGCATTTCTGACATCAGTATATACCTATTGCCGCATCTCTGTAAAATAAAACAGCCGGGCGACCAACTGAGTAAAATACAGTCGGGCAATGTCTTCCTCTTCCAGGAATCCGCCACCTCTTTGCGTTCGTCGAAACACTGTATCATATACCACTGTTTTCATCTATAATAACCACTATGAAGAAACGCGAGTTACTCGATTACGCCACACCTCATTACGAAGAAAATGAGGTCTTAGAAATAGCGCATGCGATTGACTTTGCGAGCAAAGCTCACACTGGGCAAAAACGAAAAAGTGGCGAACCCTACATTATTCACCCACTGAACGTGGCGCACATCCTAGTGGAATGGGGTATGGACGTCGACACCATCCTAGCGGGCGTCCTGCACGATACCGTTGAAGATACCACAGCCACTCTTGAAGAGATTGAGAATTTATTTGGCCGTGATGTCGCCTTTTTAGTTGACGGCGTTACCAAAGTATCACAGGCGCGTGCTGGTATGCGAAATCTTGAAAGCTACTTACCTCAGACCAAAGATAACTTATCAAAACTACTTATTGCCGTCGGGCAAGACGTGCGCGTGATTATTATCAAACTTGCCGACCGTCTCCATAACTTATCGACACTGCAACACATGTCACCTGAAAAACAGGTAAAGATCGCCCGCGAAAGCCTGGACGTCTTTGCACCAATGGCCGATCGCCTGGGTATGGGCCGCGTGCGTATGCAAATTGAAGAGTTGGCGTTTAGCTATCTCGACCCGACCGAATTTCAGCACCTCCAGAACCTGATGAAAAAACGGCTCGGTAAAAGTACCCGTAAGCTCGGCATTGTTCGTCATGAAGTTGAAGAAGAGCTCAAGAAACATCACGTTCATTTTGACGTCAACGGCCGCGTGAAGAGTATTTACAGCCTACACAAGAAGCTAAGTAAAGTTGACGGCAACATTGATGATATCTACGACCTCATGGCCCTGCGCGTGGTAGTAGAAAACAAAGAGGATTGCTATCGTGTGCTCGGCGTACTGCACAGCATGTACCAGCCAATGATTAGTCGTATTAAAGATTACATTGCCATTCCAAAGCCGAACGGCTACCAAAGCCTTCACACAACGGTCATTACGCCAAATAAACAAATTGTTGAATTTCAGATTCGCACCTACGGCATGCACGACTACGCCGAACGCGGACTGGCCGCCAGCTTCCATTATCACGAACAAAAAAGCAGCAAAGACTACACCCGTAAGAAAGGTGCTTCAGCCAGCCTGCCCGCCCAACTGCAATGGATCACGCAACTGCAAGAGATCGCCGCACGCTTGCGCAGTGGCGACGACATTCCGCAAGATCAACTCAACATTGATTTGTTTGGTCGGCGTATTTTTGTCTACTCGCCAAAGGGTGATATTTATAACCTGCCCGAAGGCGCCCTGCCGCTTGATTTTGCCTACATGGTACACACCGATATCGGCAAACACGCCTACGGCTTTCGCGTTAACGGCAGTATTCACGCCTTTGATAAACCATTAAATAACGGCGACGTTGTAGAGGTTGTCGGTCGTAAATTATCACAACCAAAACAAGCCTGGCTCGACCTGGTCATCACCGCACATGCCCGCGATAAATTACGCTCACAGCTAAAGAAGTCCGGCACCATCGAAACGATCAGCGGTGCCGCGGCTATCATCCGCGACAAAGCCAAACGAAAATCATCCAAGAAAAATAAAACAACCAGCTAGATGAGCTGGTTGTTTTGATTCATCTTACTAATTAGACTGTGATGGCCGTTTTAATCTCATCGTAACTATTGCGAATCACTTGAGCGACGTTCGGAGAAGCAATGACAAAATTCAACATCCTGTAGTTGTACAGCTCATCCTCAAACGGTACCACCTCAGCGCCCGCCTCCTGAGCCAGGAGTACTCCAGGTACATTATCATGCATCATCGATTTGCAACGCAATTTAGTCACCCCCTGGATACTCCCCTGGGCGAGGCGGGTATATTCGTATCCTGAAGCGCCAAGCGGCGCGTATACTCCCATCTTATGCGGCTCGAACACGTGATACAGATTTTTATACGGAAACGAACTCGCAAAAACAATTGAATCACTCAAGTCCGTGTTCTTGACATGAATCTGTGTGCCATTTCTATACGCGCCTTCACCTCGCAGTGCCGTAAATAATTCGTCAGTCGCAAATTGATAAATAACCGCCGCCTCTGCTACGCCGTTCACCACCAAGGCCGCCATGTTTGTACAATATGGTAGTCCGTGGATAAAGCTCGACGTCCCGTCAATCGGATCAACAATCCATAGCGCGTCCTCAGTACCAACAATGTCGTCAGTCTCCTCACCATGAAAGCCAATCTCGGGAAACTCAGCCTGCAGGCGCGCTTTAATCGTCGTTTCGACTTTAATATCCAGTTTCGTGACTGGCGATCCATCATCTTTCGAAAGATGCTGAATCACACCGTATGATTGCATGAGCTCCTCGCGGAATCCCTTAAAAACTTCAATCACACTCTGCTGTGACGCTCGTATTGTTTCGCGTGATAAAGACATGGTGGCTACTTTCTATACTATTGACCCGCTCATCTGCGGAGAGCGGGTCAATAGCTATTGTTTATATATTAGGAGAGTTATTTTTCGTTCCAACGAGTGATAGATTCGTGGATAATCGCCTTGGCCTCTTCCACGTCACCCCAGCCTTTTACAACGGTGCTACCTGGTTTTTTGAGGTCTTTATAGTGCGTAAAGTGGTGTTCAATCTGCGCAATTTTTTGTTTAGGCAAATCCGCCAGTGATGTAATGGCGTTGCCGGTATTACGGTCGTCAGCCGGCACGACCACGATCTTATCATCGATTTCGTCGTCGTCGACAAAGCGCATCACGCCAATCACACGAGCTTCAAGGAAGATACCTGTTGGCAGTGGTGCGTCGGTAATGATGAGTGCGTCGAGTTCATCGCCATCCTCGTCAAGCGTCTGTGGGATGAAGCCGTAGTTGGTAGGTTTTGCAAAAATTGCTGGGTCCACACGGTCGAGCTGCATGACTGCAAGGTCGCGGTTCCATTCAATTTTATGTGAACTGCCTTCGGGAATTTCAACAACAACGTTAATAATACCGTCGTCAACATTGCCAGGTGTAAGAATTTGATTAAAATCAGCCATATCGTATCTCCGTTATTTACTATAACTATTGTACCAAATTTGTTATACTAACAGTAATTATGTTAGTCATTGGACACCGTGGGGCTGCTGGCGTCGCACCAGAAAATTCACTCGAAGCCCTACAAGCTGGCGTTGATGCTGATGCTGATATGCTCGAATTTGACGTCCATCTTACCAAAGACCGTATCCCGGTCTTAATTCACGACAACAACCTGATGCGCACCCACCGCAAGCGCCGTTTCGTCCGCCAATGCACGCTCGCGGAGCTACGCGACATCACTCGCGACACGCCCAGCCCCATTGTGACACTTGTAGAGGTGCTTGATACGTTCTTTGGCGTGATTACACTCAATATTGAGATTAAGCAGCGTGGCACCGCCAAAGAAATCGTTGAACTTATTGAAAAGCATTACATTAAGCGCGTCGGTGATTGGGATACGTTCGTGTTTTCGTCGTTCCACGGTGGGGAGCTCAGCACAATCCGCAAACACAGCAAACGCGCTAACCTATGGCTGCTCCATAACCGTAACCCTTTTATTTTTATTGCGTATGCTAGGCGTATTCAACTCGACGGCGTTGGCTTTCACCGCCTGTACATCAACGACTTCGCGCTCGAGATTGCCAAAAAAACCAAGCTATTCACCTACGCCTATACTGTCAATCGACCACACACCGCTCTCCTGCTGGCACGCAAAGGAATCGACGGCATCGTCACCGACTATCCGCAAAAAATCCTGAAAGAGATCAAGAAAAAAAGCGCCTAACCGCGCTTTTTTTCTTCAAGATATTCACGAATTGATAAGGCGGCCGTTGCGCCTTCGCCGACCGCACTGGCAATCTGCATTGTCGCACCGCTGCGCGCGTCACCGCTAGCGAACACACCAGGAACAGTTGTCTCTAAGCGTTCATTTGTTTTGACAAGGCCTAGCTCGTCAAGCTCAACGCCGCTACCCGCGAGGAACTGAGTGTTTGGCTTGAGGCCAACGAAGACAAAGACGCCATCAGTCGGAAAACTTGTTGGCATGCCTGCTTTGACGGCAGTTACTTCCGTGACTTTACCCTCCACAGTAACAATCTCACTCGGCGTCGTTTGCAAGTGAACGGTAATTTTTCCTGATTCAATATATTGCTGCAGGTCGTGTTGCAAAATTTCACTCGCCTTAATCGTACTACGCACCAATAAATCGATATGCGTTGAAAAACGAGTCAGAAAGATTGCTTCTTGGACGCCGGAATTACCACCGCCAACAACAACCAATCGCTTCTCGCGGTAAAAGGCACCGTCGCAGGTTGCACAGTAGTGTACGCCACGGCCATAGTATTCCGCCTCGCCCGGAATACCAAGTTTGCTGTAGTCACTACCCGTCGCAATCAGAATAGTGCGCGCTTGCACATCTTTGCCGTCGACAACCAGTGTCTTTACGTCACCGTCGTCACGAATTGCTGAAACGTCACCAAAATCAATCACCGCGCCAAAACGCTCAGCTTGCTTTTGCAACTGGTCAGCGAGTGTTAGACCAGCGATACCATCAGCAAATCCAGGATAGTTATCGATTAAGTCGGTTGTCGCAGCCAAGCCGCCAATGACACCTTTTTCATAGAGAATCGTCTCAATATCTTCACGCGTCGTATAGACGGCGGCGGCGAGTGCACTCGGTCCAGCGCCGACCATAACAACGTCATGTACCTTATCGGTCATTACTTTACTTTCCGGCCTTCGTAATACTGTTAATAGTAAGAATGAAAGCTAGCGGTGTATTCGCTGGAATAATACCCGACACCTGGGCGCCGTAAGCTTTGTCAGCTGGGATCACCAGCTTTAAAGTTGAGCCGACTTTTTCCCCCGTCAATCCTTCCGTCCAACCAGTAATAACACCGGTTAGTGGCAAGTCAATTGGCGTGTTAGTATCACTTTTTTTTGAGCTGTCGAAAATCTGACCACTCGGAAGCCAGCCAAAATAGCTAACATTTATTGTATCGGTTGTCTTGACTGAATCACCCGTACCTTGCACGAGTACTGTTTTCTGTAAACTCGTCACACTGCCGCGATCAAAAGTTGCGGCTGCGTAACCATCGAGCGGCTGCGCCTTAGCGGCGCTATCTTGAGCGGCTTGCTGTTGTTGTTTCTGATAATCAGCAAGGGCTTTCGCCTGTGTTGCCTGATCAGATACTTGATTTTTGTTAGCAAGGACCATAACGGCAAACGAGCCGAGTGTGCCGATTGTCATGACAATCGCAATAATCCAAATACCAATACGTTGACTTTTTGGTGTCGCCATATGTAACCCCTAAACTTCCTATTTTCAATCTGTAATTGCTTTTAGTATAGCAGCTTAGCGTTATTTTCGCTAGCAACCACACTAGCTATCGTGCACTAATTTCAAAGCTCTTCAGTTTCTTTTCCGCCGCCTTCGTGTCACCCATTTGCAGCTGGAGCAGCTGCGCATAGATACCATCGGTGAGCGCAAGATCGTGTGGCGTGCCGACCTCGTCAATCGTACCTTTTTTGAGAGTAACAATCATATCGACATGTGCAATCGTGCTTAGTCGGTGCGCAATAATCAGCGTTGTGCGACCTTTCATTAAACGATCGAGCGCTTGTTGTACGAGATGTTCGGCGCGGCTATCAAGACTACTCGTCGCTTCATCTAAAATCAGAATCGGTGCATTCTTTAAGATTGCCCGCGCAATAGCAATGCGCTGTTTTTGACCGCCCGAAAGCTTGATACCGCGCTCACCAATTTCACTGTCGTAACCATTATCAAGTTTTTCAATAAAATCGTGGGCGTTAGCAGCCTTTGCTGCAGCGACGATGTCTTCGTGGCTCGCCCGAGGGTGAGCGTAGGCAATATTTTCACGAATCGTCCCGCTAAACAGTGCCGGGTCTTGGAATACTGTGGCGATTTGTTCACGCAGACTACGTTGCGTCACAGTGCTGATATCAACATCGTCAATCGTAATACTACCTGTCTGCGGTTCATAGAGCCGCATCAAGAGACTAGAGAGTGTTGTCTTACCTTCACCGCTTTCGCCTACCAGCGCCACTTTTTGACCAGGCGCGATTGTAAACGAGATGTTCTTCAAGAGTGAATTCTTTTTGCTATAACTAAAACCGATATCGCTATACGTCACTGCGCCGTGCGAAACTTTCAAGTTTTCGGCACCTGGTTTATCTTGAATATCCGGTTGCAGCTCCATTGCCGTCACGTAATCTTTGCTGCCGGTAACTGCTCGTTGGAATTGATCAACGATAAAGCTCATATTAAAGATTGGCACACGCAGCGCGTTAACAAGGGTAATGAGCAGCACCATTTCCCCGATTGTAAAGTGTTTCTCGACGGTTTGTATAAAAATGTACATAAAAATCGCCAGGAAAACAACAGCTAGCACCAGTCCACGTGCTACGTCCATGCGATGCCAGTAGTTCGACTGCTCGCGCGTCAGTTCGATGGTTTTATGATAACGGACACGGAAATGACGATGTTCTAATTTTTCCTGCACGTAACTTTTTACAACTTTGATTTGGGTGACAACTTCAGCAAAGCGTCCACTGGCAATATCAGTCTCGAGGTTTTTGGCATTTTGTAATTTTTGCCATTTTTTACTCGTAATGGCGGTAAGCCACAAAAATAGTGGGTACATAATCAGGACCAAAAATGCCAGTTGCCAACTATAGAACCAGACAATCACCAGCGTAATTACGGTCGTGAGAATCATCTGGAAAAAGTTATTAGCGAACATGTTCAAGAAGTTTGAGACTTCCGTAATCGCCCGGTTAAGTCGATTAATAATCGTACCCGACAGTTCGCCGTCGTAATAGCTTTGTGGCAATGCAAGCAGATGTTCATAGTAACGCGTCGATAGCTGCGCTTTTAGTTTTACGCTCATAATATCGCCCAAATACCCACCGATATTACGAATAACGGTGTTGGCAATATCAAAACCGAATAGCGCCACGGCGAGCCACATCGCCCCTGTCACATCGGCCCTGCCACCCTGAATGACCGTCACCATCAAGTTGGTTGCACTACTTAAAATAAAGGGAATCGCGACGCCAGTAAGCGCCACGAACGTCGAAGCGATAGTAACGCCAAGATAATATGGCCACAAATGCTTCGCATACTGCAATGTTCGAACGAGAATATACATCTTTATACAGTATACACACTTGCCATCTATCCCACACCGCTTATCTTTGACGAAGAGCTAATAAGCGACTATAACTAGGGGTAGGTTTGCGGCAATCACCGCAGGCAGTCACCTCTCCTATAGGATTAACATGAAATCACGTACGCGTACGTTTTTCACTACTACAGCTGTGGTTTGTTTTTTGCTCCTGGTAATCTGGGGTAGCCTCAGTGCATCAATTGTCGTCAGGTACATCGCGTCGGGCTGTATGATCGTCGTCGTGATGTCATTCGTTGTTCTTGTTTACTACAATACAGTAGTGAAAGAGCAGTCGACACCAGACGCACCTCAGCCCCCTGCCATCACCGACAGGTTACCTGTGATACCACCCCACCCCGTCCGCCCACCGCGCGTACTAACGTCCGAACCCGATGATCCTGTTTTGTACGACTACCGTGCAAAGCCCATCCCAGCGATTGGCTACACCGCAGCGGTCGCCTTACTACTAACTGGAGTAATGTATATCGACGCTCAGACTCACACGAGCGGCATGTGGTATATGTCTACCGGCTTTGGACTTGTTGGTGTCATTTCGTGTTACTGGCAGTGGATAGTCTGGCGCGGTCGACGTCTCGTCATCACAAAAAGCACCAAGCAGCTTCAGCGTGTTTTGCCATGGCCGTTCGACTCTAGTACGCCCACCATGCCTAACAGGGCGGGTGCAGCGCAAGATGTCACGCAGAAAACTATCGATCGGCTGTTTGGTACGTGTCGCCTTTTTTCTAATATCAAAGCAGAAGGCGACGAGGTATTCCATAACTTAAAATGGTACCCGCACCCAGACGAGCTACGGCATGCTCTTAGAATACCGCCACTGATAAAGAACTCGTGGTGGCTTTTTTCAAAGAGAAATTCCTAGCAATGAGGAGGTGATAAAAAACCGTCACATGCGCAGTAGTGCATGTGACGGTAACTATCCCAATCAATCTTATTAAATCTTTTGGTTTTTCTCGCGAATCGGATGCCAAACGCCAAGTGTTTGACCAAGCGGCAAAATATCCGAATATCCCATAAAGTCAGCAACTTTTCGAATAACCGAACCGATCCAGCCGCTAAGGCGCAGTTTATGCCATTCAAAAACAGCCCAATATTCACCGACGGGGACAACCACCGGCGGCATAATTGCCTCGTATGTATTGAGCGTCTGTTTTTTAGCTACGCGCTTAAAATTGGCTGCAATAAACAGGGCGTCATGCAGGGCCGTCTGCGCTAAACCTGTAAATTTCGTCGCAGCATTATCGCCGATCACATAGAGATCCTTACCGGCCTGCATATACTCGTCAACGACAACGCGACCATTCGGCGCGAATTCAAAATGGGCTTCATTGGCTTTATAGAATGGGTGATTCGCTACACCGGATGTCCAAATCACCGTATGGCTCGCTAGTGCTTCACCGCTCACCATCACCGCCTCGGCCGTGGCTGATTCAACTTTTTTGTCAGTCTGCACGTTTACACCTAGTTTCTGTAAACGACGAGTGACTGTTGCGCTCGACTGTTCGCTCATACGTGGCAGCACTCGTGGTGCAGCCTCGATAAGATCAATTTTAATAGCAGGATTTTTGATATCATACTTCTTACAAAGTCGTCGTAAATACGAGCCAAGCGCAGCAGCCAGCTCGACGCCAGTTGGTCCAGCGCCAATCACGACATAGCGTTTATCAAGTTGATGATTCTCAACCACGTCAGCCCGTATTCGCTGTGTCAATTTCGCCACTTCGTTTGCTGATTTAATGCCATAGGCGTGCGTATCAAGACCATCAATACCAAAATAGGTCGTCACAGTGCCAAGCGCTAACACGCAGGTTTCATAGCTGTAAACGACACCAGATTGGCCTTGGAGGGTTTTGGCGGCTGGGTCGAGCGTCGTTACCGTATCAAGTACAACGATCACATTCTTTTTGCCTTGGAAAATCTCACTCAGTGGAACCCAGGATGCCAAGTGACTCCGCCCAGTTGCAGCACCGTAAAGAGCTGGGTAGTACTGAAAATCTGGCTTATCCGTAATCAGCGTAACAGTCGCGTGTGGGTCTTTGGCGCATTCTAGTGCGGTTTTTACACCGCCAAAACCACCGCCGACGATAGTAATATTCATGAAATTCGGTCCTTTTTTGTGTTATATTCGATACTTTTTCTATACTGCGTGAAACAGAGCGCATTCTCGGTATAGAATAAGCAAGCTGATTCTATACACTCTAACACTGCTGTTATAGTAACAGAACTAGACGATTTTTGCGTCGATTTTTGCGGTTACTTCACTCGCGACACGCGCCACGAAATCAGTCACTTCATCGCCAGTCAGCGTTCGTTCGGCTGCTGTAAATTTCAGACGGACAGTAATATTCTTGGTCGTTCCATCCGCTGGTTCATAGACATCGACCGGCTCAACTGTTGAGCTGATGTCAATCGTATCTAAAACATTCCGAGTTACATCGATAATCTGCTGGTAGGTGACGTCATGGGCAACCTGAAAACAAATGTCACGCTCACTACTTGGGTAGCGGCTCAGCGGCGTGTATGCCGGCGCTTTATGGTTCAGCGCTATCGCAATCGCCTCTGGTAAAAGTTCAAAGCCCGCAGCGTAATTTGGCAGTTTAAAGCCACGTGCGACTGATTTCTTATATTCTCCAATAACCCCCAACGGCTGGCCGGAAGACACGTCAACAACGCGCGCTGAACGACGAGGCTCAAATGGTTTCGAGAGTGCTAGGTTGCTATCGCCTAACGGTTTATAGCTTAGTTCCATGCCAAGTAATTGGGCCATGTAGTCAAGGATTCGTTTCGCCTGATAGTATGGCGCGCTGGCTTGGTCTTTTTTATTCACCAGTACGAAGCCAAGACGGTGCATCTCAGCCGGAACGCCTTCGACTAACTCGGCCGTTTTACTATGGACTTTATTCATCTCAAATAAGGCAAATTGATCATAGCCATTTTTGACATTCGAATTTACCAGCCCAAGCAAACTTGGGGTTAGACTTTGTCGGTAATATTGCAGATCAGGACTAATACTATTGGTAATACGATATGAATCAGCTGGGTCTTGCCCGACTTTACGCAGGATGTCGCCATGGATAAAGCTATACGTCAACACTTCGCTCGCACCAGCCCGAACCAACGCTTTACGCATTGCCGTGCGCAGTTCGTCAAAGTCACTTGGGTGTACTGCTGTAAAATCACGGTGCGGTAGTTTCAGCGTAATGGCATCATATGAGTTAATGCGGCCAATCTCTTCAATCACATCTTCTGCAATATGGATATCCGAACGCCAGTACGGCGCCTGAACCGTGAGTGTATCGTCACTGGCCGTCGCATCGAACTCAACGTTTCGTAGCGTTTCGCGCATTTGCTCGACTGAATACGTCGTGCCAAGAGTAGCATTTACCTGCGTTGCCGTCAGTTCAATGACGGGGAGATCCCGCTTGCCTGGGTAACTGTCAGCTACATCGCTCACGCGCGTCGCGCCGGTCCATTCAGCTATCAAGCGCACTGCGTCGGCTACTACCGGCGCAGTGAGTTCGGCCGGCTGCCCTTTCGTAAAACGGGTAATCGCTTCACTAAAAATACCGTGACGCATCTGAGTAGCACGGAGGCTGTAGAGGCTGAAGGTGGCGCTTTCGATAATAATATTTTTTGTTGATTCGTCGATTTCCGTATCGGCGCCGCCCATCGCACCGGCCAGGCCAATCGCCGTCTCACCCGCAGCAATCACGATGTCTTCCGGCGTCAGCTCAATAGTGCGATCATCAAGCAGTGTCAGCTTTTCACCAACACGACCAGAACGGACATGAATATCAGCCGCCCCACCACCGACCTTCACTAACTTGTCGTAATCAAAGGCATGAAGTGGCTGACCAGTCAGCATCATAAGATAATTCGTGACATCAACAACCGCATTAATCGGCCGCACACCCACACGAGCAAGATAGGTCTGAATATAGAGTGGTGTTTTTTTAGTGCCATCAGCACCCGAGAGTACAACCGCCTGATAACGTGCTGACAATTCAGGATCGTCAATCGTCACTGTCGGCGTCATAATATCACCCTGTTTTTCACCAAAATCTGGCGTCAGTTGTGCTAACCATTCTGGTGTATGGAATGGTTTGCCCTGAATCGCCGCTACTTCGCGCGCAAAGCCAATAATACCGAAACAATCAGGTCGGTGTGTCAGCGACTTATTTTCAATATCAAGTAAGTAATCATTTAACTCATAGACATCGGCGAACTTCGTACCGGGCGCAGCGTCTGTATCAAGCTCTAAGATACCGTCATGTTCGTCAAACAACGCAAGTTCACGGGCGCTGGCAATCATGCCGTTGCTCATGGCGCCACGGAGTTTACGTGCGCCTAAAACAAATGGTTCGGCGTCATCAGCCGTCTCTGGCACGATAGACTGTGGTGGTAGCCAAGCAACCAAAATACCAGCTCGTACATTGGGCGCACCACACACGACTTGCACGTAGCCATTGTCGTCACGTTCAACATTTAGCCAAACGCCACCATCGTCTAGTTTCGTAACATTGAGGTGGTCGGAGCCCTCAAGCTCGGCACACTCAACAACCTGCGCGACAAGGACGTCTTGGTATTTTTTGCCAAGATCAACCACTGTCTCAATTTCAACGAGACGCGCACCAATAAGCGTTGCGAGTTCATCGATTGACACATCAATGTCGGTGAATTTTTTTAACCAATTTACTGAAATAATCATGCGAACTTCCTCAAAAATGCTAACTTACCTGATTCAAAATGACGCAAATCTTCAATACCGTATTTCAACATGACAAGCCGTTCAATGCCGCCACCCCACGCGAAACCACGATATTTTTCTGGGTCGATATCAGCCGACCGTAGGACGTTTGGATGAATCATGCCGCAGCCAAGCATCTCGAGCCAGTCACCTGGTTTGCCACCAAGCGCTGCTGGTTTTTCGATTGCAAACTCCAGACCCGGTTCGACGAACGGAAAGTAGCCAGGTTGCGTTTTAATCTTCAGTTTTTGACCATAATAGGTTTCGAAAAAGCCCTGCAAAGTACCAAGCATTTCACCAAGTGTAGCCGTCTCACTGACATAGACACCTTCACACTGATAAAACGTGTGTTCATGCGTGGCATCAACATCCTCATTACGAAAAACACGGCCATAGCTAACGGCCGCGATATGACCGCCGGCTTCAAGCTTCGCCTTGCCCGCTTTTAAAATACGATTTTGCATCGTGCTGGTGTGGGCTGGCGGAATAAAACCCTCTTCAGTGCGAAAGGTATCGTAGCCGTCACGCGCCGGGTGATTCGCTGGGAAATTAAGTGCGCCAAACATATGCTCGTCGTCATCAATTTGACGTGATTCAATTGCCTCAAAACCCATGCGGGTAAAAATGTCGATAACGTTTTCAAGCTCACGTGTCAGTGGATGTTGCGTACCTTGCTCGGTTGGTAAAAGCGCAGGTAACGCACTGTTTACATCCCACGGTGCGGTCACATCAAGGGGCTCGATTGTAGCATCTTCAAGTTCATTTTCACGCGCAACAATTGCCGCTTCCAATGTAACTTTTAATTCATTAACTGCCTTGCCATACGCACCGCGCTCACTTGGATCGAGTGTCGGTAAGACTGTATAAAGTTGTTTTAATTCTGCGGCCTTCAAAATTTCACGCGGCTCATTCGTCGCGCTCACACGGGCAAAAAGTGTTTGGCGTAGATCTTCAATATTTGTCATAACTATTTATTAGTATACGACAGTTTAGTGCGTCGTCACAATCAAAACAAATATACCAATCACCACCGCAACAACCACGAGAACCCAGACCCACGCGTGCTTGGTCGTTCCGACCGTCCCTTTGATATAGGCGGAATCACTCACGCCGTCCGGACGCTTGTTATCTTCTTGCGCTCGCTTGCGCGCTTTTTCTTGAAGTTCACTCGCTAGTCGTTGCTGTAGCTCGGTTCGATTGTCGTCTTGTCGAATAAATAATGCCATACCATCATTGTAGCATTCGTTGTACCAATCTCACATTTGTCCATCGTTATAGCACTCGTGTTTATTATCAGAAAAATATGCTATACTTACGCCATATTTCACTATATATAAGGAGGGAAATACATGGCTACTAAGAAAGCCGCTTCAAACGCAAAGAAATCGACGACCAACAGGTCGGTTGCCAAGAAGCAAAATACAACAAAAGTAACGACCGTCAAAGCCGTAGAATCACACCCGATTCACCGCGCTGCCAGTACTGGAAATGTCTCCCGACGACTTGGCTTGATGCGCACACCACTTGTTGCTGCATTGATCGCTGAGTTCATCGGAACTTTCATTTTCGCAGGCGCAGTTATCGCTAGCTCAGGTCAGCCACTCTATGTATTATTTGCATTAGTTGGTGTTGTTCTCGCGATCGGTACAATCTCAGGTGGCTATGCCAACCCTGCGCTTGTTATCGGTGCATGGGTAACACGTCGCATGTCGGGTATGCGTGCAATCGCTTACATCGTTGCCCAAGTTTTGGGTGCAATGCTTGCGTTGGCTCTGCTTAGCGCATTCGTGCACGCGGTACCACAAGCTACAACTGCCTACAGCAATGCGCCAGCACTGTTCAAGGTCGCGGCACTTCCTAAGGACCACGAATGGTTCATCTTCTGGAGCGAACTTGTTGGTATGGCAATCTTCGGATTTGCTGCTGCAAGCGCCCTACGTCGTGAGACAAAGCGCCTGACTGCTGCCCTCACTCTTGGCCTTGGTTTATTCCTTGGTTTGATGGTTGCCGGCTCAGCTGCCGCTTACCTTAGCGCAACGACCGTATTGAACCCAGCTGTCGCTGTGGCTCTTCAAGGTATCAACTTCACAAGCATCTGGCCAATCGCCATTTACTTTGTTGGTACGTCTATCGGTGCAGTTATCGGATTTGTCTTGTTTGACTACCTCCGCGCTGCTGAAAAAAAATAATCGCTTCGTAGATTATTTCGATTTAAAACTCCCCGTCACCACGACGGGGAGTTTTTGTATACAACCGTCATTCTAGACCTGATCCAGAATCCAGTAATTACTTCATCAGCTGAACTTCCTTCATCCTTTCTTCCTGGAAAGAAACAAAGCCCTTGTACTTTTTGCTTCAAAAGTACCAAAACCGTTTTAATTGAAAAAGACACGTCCTCGCGAACGATTCGACGAAAGTGGCTGGTTGCTTCTCGGGGTCGCTCACAGCCCCTGGCTCGGCACGAGGAGTGCGCGGCTCATGGCAAAGGGATTCTATTGATGACACTATGTGCTGTAGCTAGCGTGAGCCAGCCCTTCGGACTCTTCTGTCCGAGTGGAACTTGTCGCGGAGCGAGCCAAACGCCATGGGCGAGCTTATAGCTCCCCATAGAGTGCGCCCGAGAGAAGAACGGGTGCGGAGGGGTGGGTGGTAAGAAGTGTGGAGATTAAAACAGGGCGCAAGATACTAATCTATCACGACTGAATTCTGGATTGAGTCCAGAATGACATTGCGACAAGCTTATCGTCTATTCATCGCTCTGTGGCTTGTCGATAAGCAGTGGCTCGACACCCGGCTCATTGCCGGCAATCTTCACCACGTCTTTATCGATCTTTTTAAGCTCTTTATGAGCATTGTTATAATGATTCACCGTCGTGCCGAGACTACTACCGAGTTTCTGCATAAAGCTATCGTAGGCGCTGATATGCCGCCCAAGCTGACCAACACGCACCTGAATCTCTTTGGCTTGCTCTTCGATTTGCAGGCTGCGCAGGCCCTGCAGCACGGTCTGTAGGTACGCCATGAAGCTGGTTGGGCTAACGATAATCACCTTCTTATCACGAAAGGCATATTCAATTAAGTCACGCGCACTACTCCCCGTACCGACATCACCAATCAGCAGATCATAATAAAGCGACTCACTCGGAATAAACATAAAGGCAAAGTCCATCGTATTTTCACTCGGTCGAATATATTTGCTGGTCTCGTCAATGCGGCCTTTAAGATCATTGCGTACCAGCGCCAGTAGTTGCGCTTTTTTCACCTTGTCGTTTTCGCCCACCATGCGATTGTAGTTTTCTAGGCTAAACTTGCTATCAATCGGCAGCACTTGGTCTTTTTCTAAAAACACCACAGCATCAACAATATCTCCGTTGGTAAATTTATACTGCATCTGGAATTGCTTTGGCGGCAGAATATTATCGAGGACTGACTCTAAATAATACTCACCGAATACGCCGCGTTGCTTTGGATTTTGCAGGACATTTTGCAATGTCTTCAATTCGTCGGCGACATCAATTACTCGCCGGTTTGTTTCATCGAGTTTTGCCAGGCGCTGCGTGACGTCACTCACCAATTTCGCACTTTCACTCAGTTGTTTTTGCATCGAGGTCTGCATGGCAACATTGCTCCGCTCCATTTTGTCGCCCATGTTTTGTTGTAGCAGCGCAATCGTGCGCGACAGCTCCGTGACATCGGCCTTCATCATATCAACCGAGCCGCTATTTTTTAGCTCACGCAGGCGTTGGTTCAACACCACAACGATAAGGCAAAAACCAACGACAACAACCACCAGTACACAAATAAGGATAATCAGATTCATGTTCATAGTATAGCATCCGTTACTCGGCGCGTAACACTATGCAACAATTGTCATACGAACAATCACGACGAGGACAATCACAACCACCATTGCAAACAGGAATGAGCGGATACGCACCGCCCAGCCGAACAAGGCATACGCTAGTCCGTATAAAATAGCTGTAGCGAGAGCTGCGCCGAGCCATGACAGTGGTGCTGTTAAAAGCAACAGCCCCCATAGCGAGATGAGTGCAGCAATTGCAATGGGTAGTGGACGGAAAATTTGCAACCTAGCAAGGGCAAATAGACCAATTCCGGCCGCAATAATGCCGGCCGTTACTTCGGCGTACTGTGGTGCCGAGGTGCACTTTGCGACTAAATCACCACGACAGAGAACAATGGTATATAAATACGTATCAAACAGCCACGCTATGCCCCAAGCGATCAATCCGACAATCACGCCGACGAGTGCCGTCTGCCACATTCGCCTCGGACTCGTCATTAGTATTGCCGACGGTCTTGTTTCGCTGTATACCTTTGCCATATTCTCAACTCCTCGTTTGTATTGGCATCATTGTACTAGCTTTTTGCAGTTTTGGCGAGTGGCTGTTGTACCTGCTTTTGCTTAGTCTGCAAGTACCATAATGTGCCAACGCACGCCACGAGCACTCCGCCGATCACATCGAGTGGCGTATGCACCAGGGCGAGCACGCGGCCAATACACACAATCACGGTGAGACTTGCCAAGATAATCGTCAGTCCTTTTCGTCGCGTCTCAAACCAAACGGCGAGCGTCAAAAAGGCGCTAAATAAGGCGTGGTCCGACGGAAAACCAGCATTTTGCAGGTAGAGCGCACCTGGTTTGACGCCCAGTATCTCGAACGGTCGTTCGCCGCTTGGCTGATACACAGCCGCAAGTAGTTTCGCGACTAGATAGGCTGTCATGCCCGCCATAAGAATACGGGTATAAGCTTCGAATCGATGACCTTTTGGCACAAGAAAAAGAAGCGCGTAGCCAGCAATGGCTATAATTGGTAGGAGCGCACCATCAGCGCAGAGCTTAATAATCGTCTGTATCATACAGCCAGTATACTACGCCCCGTGTCGTATTTCATTAACCAATTCGGCCACTGCGCATTGTCATATATTGTTCGATCCGGTGTGTCGTCCAGCCACGCTGATGGAGTTCGTTTTTTAGTTTACCAAGTAGCGCCATACGAAAGGCACGTGCATTCCCAAAGCCACGCTTTTTAGCAATCTCTTCAAAGGTCAACTTTTTCTGTAGGGTTCGAAACGCTTGAGCATCAATCCCAAGTACATCAGCGCGCAATTCACCCTTGCGGTCGTGACGCTGCAACAAACGGTCGAATTGCGACTCCTGACGGCGCTTGCTGCCTGGTATCCGACTAATACCCGGTACTGCTGCTGCTACTGCTGTAACCAGTAGTAGTGACGCAAGCGTTTTTGTTGACATTCGCATAGGAAGCCCCCTTGTAAGCGTTTATTAGAGTCGCTTATGGTTCTACTATACGCCGTGAAAATATGTGAAAAGAATGTGGATTTTGCAACGTTTTTATTGCAAGATGCCAATAGCCCGCGCTGCGGCCAGTACCACCGTCGCAAGTGATGCCAATGCCTGAATCATCATCAAGAGTTTCGCACGGTGTGAAATCGGAATAGTATCGGCTGAGGAAAAATTCGTCACATTGGTCGTCGACAGACACATATAGTCCATAAAGCCCGGCAGCCAATCAGCTTCGGCGGCACCAAACCGTAACGCTTGTGCTAGAATAAAAGCACTATGCGAAAGCCTTTATATGCGTAAATATAGCAAAGTCATTTTAGCCAGTCTTGTCGTCATTATTTTGACTGTCGTCATCGTGCGTTACGTCGGCAGCCTCCATATCCCAATGCTCGACCCCAAAGGCATCGTCGCCCTCAAAGAGCGTAATCTAATGGCGTTCACGCTTCTATTCGGTTTTTTCGTTATGATACCGGTTTTCGGGATGACCATCGCCATCGCCTGGCGCTACCGCGAGGGCAACACCAAGGCCCGCTATACGCCAAATGCCGGCACTAATCGCATCGCCGAGACGGTCTGGTGGGGTATTCCAATTGTCATTATTCTCATCCTATCGATCGTCACCTGGGTCAGCACCAAAGACATCGACCCATTCAAGCCACTCGACCCTCACGCCAAATCAATGACCATCAAGGTTGTAGCGCTGAACTGGAAATGGCTCTTTATCTACCCCGACGCAGGCAATATCGCCACTGTTAATTATGTACAGTTCCCCGTCAACACCCCGGTCACCTTTGAACTGACAGCCGACGCGCCGATGAACTCGTTCTGGATTCCACAGCTCGGTGGTCAACTCTACGCCATGCCAGGCATGATTACCAAACTAAATTTAAATGCTACCGAAGTTGGTGAATACAAAGGCTCATCAGCCAATATCAGTGGCGCGGGTTTTGCCGGCATGAAGTTTATCGCTAAAGCTAGTTCACAGCATGATTTTGACACCTGGGTTGCAAAAACCCAAAAAGCGCCGCAGCAGCTCGACCACGCTACGTACGCCGAGCTAGCGAAAGATAGCACCAACAACCCCGTCGCCTCCTATGGTACTACTTCGAGTGACCTGTATGATACGATTGTTATGAAATACATGATGCCGACAACATCGGCGACGAAATCAACAACCGACACTAAGGCAGCACAGATGGACCACATGCACATGGAAGGTATGGATATGAGCACAATGAATATGGGAACAAATTAATGAACGACCTACTGCATTTTATTTTTGGAAAATTATCCTTGAATGCTATCCCGCACGTGCCCATGACCCTTGGCGCCGGTATAGGCATGCTTCTTGCCCTCGGCAGCCTGATTGGCTTCGTTACTTACCTCAAGCGCTGGAAATGGCTGTGGGCGGAGTGGTTTACCTCACTCGACCCGAAGAAGATTGGTACCATGTACTTAATCGTGGCAACTATTATGTTGCTTCGTGGTTTTTCCGATGTCATGCTGATGCGTGTCCAGCAGGCGTTATCGGTTGGTTCGTCGCACGGTATCGTCGACGCCGCTACCTTCCAGCAGATTTTCTCCGCCCACGGCTCAATCATGATCTTCTTCGTTGCCATGGGTTTGATGTTCGGCCTGATTAACCTTGTAGTGCCACTACAAATTGGTGCCCGCGACGTCGCTTTTCCATTCCTAAACTCAATCAGCTTCTGGCTGTTTACCGCCGGTATGATTATCATTAACTGTCCCATGGTACTCGGTGAATTCTCGGCGGCTGGCTGGCTGGCATACCCACCACTTTCAGAACTGGCCTACAGTCCGGGTGTCGGCGTTGACTACTGGATTTGGAGCCTGCAAATTGCCGGTGTCGGCAGCTTGCTCTCTGGCGTTAACTTCCTGGTCACGATTATTAAAATGCGTGCGCCAGGCATGAAAATGATGCGTCTGCCAATTTTTTCTTGGAGTGTTTTAATTACGATGGTGATGGTGATTTTCGCCTTTCCTATTCTGACCGCCACCCTTGGCATGCTCTACCTTGATCGCTCAATGGGTATGCATTTCTTTACCGCTGACGGTGGTGGCAATATGATGATGTACGTTAACTTAATTTGGGCCTGGGGCCACCCTGAAGTCTACATTCTGGTGTTGCCGGCGTTTGGCGTCTTTTCAGAGATCGTGGCGACATTCTCGCGCAAACGACTATTCGGCTATGCATCTATGGTCGGCGCACTCAGCGCAATTGCTTTCTTCTCGTTTATCGTCTGGCTCCACCACTTTTTCACCATGGGTGCCGGTTCAGACGTCAACGCTTTCTTTGGCATTATGACGATGATTATCGGCATTCCGACTGGGGTAAAAATCTTCAACTGGCTCTTCACGATGTTCCGCGGACGCATCAAGTTCACTAGCCCGATGATTTGGTTCCTCGGCTTTGTCTTCTTGTTTACCACCGGTGGCATGAGTGGCGTCATGCTGGCGATTCCCGGCATCGACTATCAAGTCCACAACAGCCTCTTTTTGGTCGCCCACTTCCATACGATGATTATTAGCGGCGTAGTCTTTGGTCTGTTCGCCGGCGTCACCTACTGGTTCCCAAAGATTTTCGGCTTTAGTCTACACGAAGGCCTCGGCAAAGCGGCCGCCTGGTGCTGGATTATCGGCTTTATCTTTGCGTTCGGACCGCTCTATATTCTTGGTCTGATGGGTGCTACTCGACGACTTGATCACTACGATTCGATTCACGGCTGGCAAACACTCTTTATCGTTGCCGGCGTTGGTGCGATGATTGTCGGTCTCGGTATCGTCTGTCAATTATTGCAAATTTTCTTCAGTATCAAGAATCGTAAAAAGAATCTTGATACCACCGGTGACCCTTGGAATGGTCGTACCCTTGAATGGTCGACCGTCTCACCAGCACCGTTCTACAACTACGCTGTCATTCCGACAATTACCGACCGTGACCAATTCTGGGAAGATAAGCAATCGGGCAAAATCCACGAGCCGAAGCAGTATGCCGACATCAAACTACCAAAGAACACTGGCGTCGGTGTGATTGTTGGTGGCCTCAGCTTCTTAGTTGGCTTCGCGGCCGTCTGGCACCTGGCATGGCTCGCCATTGCTGGCGTCCTCGCAACTATTATCATCTTGATTATTCATTTATCACGTGATGATAACGAATACACTATTTCAGCCGAAGAACTTAAAAAACTTGATACGCCCAGAAAGGAGCAACTAGCATGAACGACACCGCCGCCATACCCCCCCTCGACCATGCCGCCAAAGAAAAAACACTGTTCGGCTTTTGGGTCTATCTCATGACCGACTGTCTCTTATTCGGTAGCTTGTTTGCTACCTACGCCGTCCTACACGGCAATACGTTTGGCGGTCTGGCGGCGGGTGACCTTTTCAACATGCCCGTTGCGCTGGCCGAAACACTTATCCTGCTGACAAGTAGCTTCTGCTGCGGCCTGGCAATGCTCGCCGTTCAAGCCGGCCGCAAACGCCAGGCACTCCTCTGGCTTGGGTTCACTGCCGCTCTTGGCCTCACCTTCTTAACCTTTGAGATTCGTGAATTCGCCCAGCTCGTCGCTGACGGCGATAGCTGGGCGCGCAGCGGTTTTTTGTCTGCCTTCTTTACACTCGTTGGTACGCACGGACTGCACATCACCATCGGTCTGCTTTGGCTAGGAGTCCTTGTCTGGCAAGTCATCCACCGCGGCTTTACGAAGCACGTCGTACGCCGCCTCACGCTGTTTAGTATGTTCTGGCACTTCCTCGATGTTATTTGGATTTTTATCTTTACCGTCGTTTACCTCATGGGGGCACTCCGTATATGAAAAATAATCGCACACTCATTTCGTATGCCGTTGGATTTTTATCGTCAATCGGCCTGACACTTTTCGCCTTTTGGGTGGTGACCTACCATATCCTCGATGGCTGGTCGGCTGTATGGACAATTCTTGCGCTGGCTCTCGTGCAATGTGCCATTCAGCTCTTCTTCTTCCTCCACCTCGGCTCCGATACACGCCCGCGCTGGAAGTTTTTGTCGATGATTTTTATGCTCGTCATTCTGACTATCGTCGTTGTTGGCTCGCTCTGGATAATGAATAGTCTAAACGACCGTATGATGATGACTCCCAAGCAAATGACCAAATACATGGACAACCAAGCAGGACTATAATGGAGACGGTAAAGCGTTACTATTCGCTCACGAAGCCTGGTGTCTTGTACGGCAACGCCCTCACGGCCGTTGCCGGATTCCTTCTGGCGAGCTTTAGTATCACCCGTCATGTTGACTGGTGGCTGTTTGTCAGTTTGACTATCGGCACAACTCTCATTATTGCCGCTGCCTGCGTCCTCAATAACTACCTCGACCAAGATATTGATCGTCTGATGGAGCGTACTAAAACGCGCGTATCGGTACTCGGCAGTATTCCTGGTCCGCATATCGTATGGTTTGCGGTCATTTTAGGTACTATCGGTACCCTCATCCTCATTCTTTGGACAAACTGGTTAGTAGTCGGTATTGGCCTCGCCGGCTTTGTGACCTATGTCTGGCTGTACGGTGCCTTATCTAAACGGCGTTCGATTCACGGCACGCTGGTAGGTAGTATCTCTGGTGCCATGCCAATTCTGGCTGGCTACTGTGCTGTCAGTGGCCGGTTGGACATTGGTGCGCTCGTCGTGTTCGTCATTCTCTTTGCCTGGCAGTTCCCCGAGTTCTACTCGATTGCCATTTATCGTTACAAGGAATACAAAACCGCTCACATCCCACTTCTCCCTATCGTCAAAGGCATCCCACGTACCAAACGTGACATTTTGCTATATACCATCGTCTACGTCATCGCCACGCTTAGCCTGACTCCGCTCGGATACACCGGCATCACTTACCTTGTCGTTATGGCACTCCTCGGTGGTTACTGGCTATATCTTGCCATTATCGGCCAACGCGCGCGTGACGACGACGCTTGGGCGCGGCGCATGTTCAAATTCTCTATGACCACCATTCTCGCACTCTGTATTATGCTCTCCGTCGGCCCACTGCTACCGTAACTAGGGCGTATACTACCTACATGACCAAACAACAAAAATTGATTCTCTTTATCGCTATCCTGGCATCATTTGTCACTTTTTTAGACGGTTCGGTCGTTGGCGTAGCATTGCCGGCTATCAGCAGGCAACTTGGTGGCGGTCTCCTTACTCAACAATGGGTGAATGACGCTTACCTCATTACACTCGGAACGCTCATTTTAGCAGCCGGCTCACTGTCGGATATTTTTGGTCGCAAAAAGATTCTCACTATTGGGCTGTACGGTTTTTTAATAACGTCACTTGCCTGCGCGATTGCACCATCGAGCCTCATTCTTATTATCGCTCGTGGCCTACAGGGTGTTACCGGTGCCTTACTCGTCCCCAGCTCGCTGGCACTTATCATTAGTGCTTTCTCGGGCAAGGCTCAAGCAAAAGCAATTGGTAGCTGGACCGCCTGGACTGGGATCGCCTTTGTCGTCGGGCCACTCATCGGCGGCCTGATGGTCGATTTCATGTCATGGCGCCTTGTCTTTGCTATCAATGTCATTCCCATCGCTGTCGCACTCTGGCTACTCCGCACCGTCGTTACCGCGCGCACGACAACACGCGAAAAGATTGATACTCATGGCATTTGGCTCGGTATTGTCGCACTCGGTGGCATTGTCTACGCGCTCATCGAACAAGGCCGTTACGGCTGGGGCAGTCCGCTGATTTACGCCACATTCGGCCTGGGCGCGCTCGCCCTGGCGAGCTTCATTGTCCACGAACGCCGCACTCCGCAGCCAATGCTACCATTATCGCTTTTTCACACGCGTAATTTTGGCGTCGGCAATGTTGCCACCTTCTTTATCTATGGGGCGTTATCGCTCCAGGGCTTTTTGCTCGTTATCTTCTTGCAGCAAACCGCCCATTACTCAGCCCTTGCGGCTGGCATGAGCTCAATTCCCGTCACGATTCTCCTGTTCTTCCTATCGTCGCGCTTTGGGGCATTGTCTGGCACGTATGGACCACGCCTATTTATGACACTCGGGCCAATTATTAGTGGCCTGGGCACACTTCTCATGCTATCGGTCCGACTGCCAACCGATTACCTCACGCAGCTACTGCCGGGTATTCTCGTCTTTGGCCTTGGCCTGGCTATAACCGTTGCGCCACTCACCTCAGCCATTCTTGGCTCTATCGAACAGGCTCAAGCCGGCATCGGTTCAGCCATCAACAATGCCATTGCTCGTATCGCTGGCCTATTGGCGATTGCCGCTATTGGTATTTTTATCGGCAACAGCATTACGCTCGCCGGCTTTCATGTCGGTATGATTATCTGCGCAGCCTTACTTATATTCGGTGGTATATTATCTGCAATCGGCATAGAAAATAAGTCCGCCTCCGCGCCAACATCATCCTCATAGTAGTGACGCCCTTGAGCCAGTACAGAGAAAATGGTACAATTCGTAATGCTGGCACGCGCAGCACCGACACTATTGGGGTGTCGCCAAGTGGTAAGGCACTGGTTTCTGGTACCAGCATTCGGGGGTTCGAATCCCTCCACCCCAGCCAAGATGATTATGCTTAAAATGACCTCTTTTGAGGTCATTTTTGCTTATGCTTGCGTAACTCACTATCATCAAACATAATGCTCCCATACTATGGGAAAGATATTCAGCCCTGAGACAGTCGAGAAGAATGACGTACCTGAACCTGGAGCGCATCGTGCTGCGGGGAGATTTATACTTGATAAGTTTAGAAATGATGCTTTAAGTTACTCAATCGGTGGTGTTATGGTATATGGTTCAACTGCACTTGGCACGGCAAATATACGTAGCGATGTCGACGTTCTTTTTACTTATTATCCAAGCCATTCTAAAGGCCTTGATGAGATTCGAGACGTTTTTTTGGAAGCAGAAAACGACTACAGGGTTCCCGTCGAACCGAATCCACAAAGTGTAGGAGCATTATTTGATCCACTCCAACATACAATCGATCCCGCGTTTGCGGCTCACCTTTATCATGTTCAAGATAATCCAGAATGGAGCTACAACTTTCCTGCCACAGGATTATACATGAGTCATGAGGATAGACAGCTCCAGGAGAGGCTCCGCCCTTCTGCTCTTCGTTTTTCGGCGGGAAAGCGAAGACTATTTGCGAAATCAATCGTTAATTATCGAGGTGAAACTGAATGCAATGCGTTTCAACGCGCGCTTGAATTGCCGAATGCTATCGGTAGAAAAGTCCTCAGTTTCGAAGCAAAGATAGACGATAGCATATCCGCCGAGATTAGCAGCGATAAAAATGGCACGATTGATAAAACACACCGACGCATGTTAGAGCTTGATGCCGCATGGAGTATAGTCGCGAATGCCCCGAAAGCGTACATGCAACTAGCCGAACTTGACGAGGAGTATACAAGCTTATTGGAAAATACACTTAACCACACGGTTAGTATCGCATCTTATAAGCAATGGCTACAGGAAAACTATATGCCCGCTTTGAAGATGGCGCATGACGCTAGCGATTTTTGGGTGCAGGTTATTGACAGGGACTTTGATACGCGCGATAAGAAAAAAGAAGAAGCAGAGATAGAAGAACTACGTGCTCAATGGGAAAAACAACGTGAAGCTATGGGCGATACCTTGCCCGATTATGATTATTGAGGCGTCGACTAACACTAACTAAATCAAATCACTCTACGCACAGCATTTCCTGAAACACATCCACTAACCCCAGCCAGATACGACATATTGAAATGAGACCCATGTGGGTCTCATTTGTTATACTACAATCATGACTAATATACATCCCGAAACTCTCACGTACGACGAAGACACGGCAGAGGCCGGATGGGATTCGCCCGAGCGTGCCCAGCGTCTTGTAGAAGGCTTCGTTGTATCTGGATCACTCGTTCTTGATGTCGGGATTGGTACAGGCCAGGCTGTAAAAGGATATCAAGAAAAAGGCGCTTCGGTGGTTGGAATTGACCACGACCCCGCAATGATTGAGGTAGCACGCGCCGCCACTGGCGCAAGTGACGTACGATTGGGTGACATAAATGAGGCGCTTCCTACCGAAGACCTGACGCGTAGTGTGGATGTTATTCAGGCGATAGGCGTGCTTGAATTTGCAACAAACCTACGCGGCACGATTACAGAGCTTGCTGCGAGCCTAAAAGATAGAGGGGTTATTGTCTTTACCATCGAAGTAGCCCAGGATGAATCCGAGACTAAAGTGATTGAGTATTTTCCAGACTCTGGTATCACAGTATTCCGCCATTCTCTTGAAGAGGTTTCGACGATACTGGAGGGTTTAGGCTTAAAACTATTACATTGTGAAGCATACAGAGGATATACTCGTGGCAATAAGAGTGTACCGTACGCTGTCTTTTTGGCGCAGAAATCGAATAAATAGACGTGTCTTTGCGTACCTAACTCACACGCTCAACCAAGATTATTGCAAAAAGATCTCTTCGGAGGTCTTTTTTGTTTGCCATTAGGTTCTCCAGGGTGACTGTGCGGTAGGCTCTAATGGTCGACCCACTAAACATATAG
>DHJF01000043.1:0-202 GCA_002404195.1 Candidatus Saccharibacteria bacterium UBA4727
AGTTGTGCGTTCTCGTCTGGCGATAGGTTGACGTAGGTACCAATAAAGGGTGCGTTGGTGCTGAGTTTTAACGCGACACCATCCGATGCAGCAAAGTTCGTCCCGGCGAGGTTCGGCGGGTAGTATTTTTTGAAGTTTCGGTATGATTCGAGCCCGGCTATCGCTTGCTGCATATCGCTTCGGACGACGTTGTCGTGCGTCT
>DHJF01000043.1:328-18790 GCA_002404195.1 Candidatus Saccharibacteria bacterium UBA4727
GTCGTGCGTCGATCGCTGCCAGTTGCCAAAGCTAACAATTGCAAGGCTAGCAAGAATACCAATGATGGTAATCGCAACGATGAGTTCAACGAGAGTGAAACCAAGAATGTGTCGGCGCGTCATACTACTGATGATAGCATAAGCGACACGCTTTTATTGCGTATCTTGGCTACTTGGCTGCTTTGCGCGTAGCAGTGACTTTTTTCGCAGCCGGCTTCTTTTTCGCAGCTGGTTTTTTCGCTGGTGCTTTTTTGGCAGCGGTTGTCTTGCGTGCAAAGCGGCCTTTGGCTGGCGTGGCGCTGGCAAGTAGTTCAATTGCTAGCTCATGTGTGACCTCGCTTGGCTCGATGTCTTTAGGAATCTTGGCATTTTTGGCACCGTCAGTAATGTAGGGGCCATAACGGCCTTTAAGGACCTTAATACCGTCGCCAAAGTCGGCAATGTTCTTTTCGGCTTCGGTTTTGAGCTTTTCGGCGTAGAGTTCGAGCGCTTGGTCGAGGGTGATGTCGTGGGGGTCGAGCGGTTTAATACTGACAAAGAGCTTCCCTACTTGGATATAGGGGCCAAAGCGGCCAACGTTGGCTTTAATAACCTCGCCGTCTTTGGTTTCACCGAGAGTGCGTGGTAGCTGGAAAGCATGGAGTGCTTGTTCGAGCGTGACCGTTTCAATTTTCGTGCCAGCTGGCAGTGGTGCGAATTGCGGCTTGTTCTCTGTATCGGCAGTATCGCCGAGCTGTAGCATTGGGCCAAAGCGACCAAAGCGAGCCAAAACAGGTTTCTTTGTCTTGGGATCGATGCCGATTTCACGGGCCTGCGCCACGGTGCTGCGGTCAATGCCACCAGACTGGGTAATGAGTTCGTGGAACGGCGTGTAGAAGTCGAGCAGCATTTTATTGCGGTCGAGCTTGTCGTCGGCGATGAGGTCGAATTCTTTTTCGACGGTAGCAGTAAAGTCATAGTCAACAACTTGTTCGAAATGGTTTTCAAGGAAGTCGCTGAGGACTTGTCCGCCGCCGGTTGGGACTAGCTTGCCCTTGTCGGCACCAGTTTTTTCTTGCACAACTTCGCGTTCTACTTGATTGTCGCCAAGGCTAAGCACGATGACATCGCGGGCATTACCCTCGCCTTCGCCTTTTTCGGCGTAGCCACGCACCTGGACGGTATTAATAATCGTAGCGTAGGTGGACGGACGGCCGATACCGAGGTCTTCGAGCTTCTTCACCAAGCTACCTTCGCTGTAGCGGGCTGGTGGTCGAGCGAAGACTTGACGGGCGATAACAGTATCGAGCGCTAGCGTGTCGCCGCTGCTGACGGCTGGCAAAATATCAGCGTCTTTTTTACTGCCACCGTAGACTTTTAAGAAACCGTCAAAGATAATAACCTCACCCTTGGCTTCGAATAATAGCTTACCGGTTGAAATGGCGATTTTAACGACGGTTTTTTCAAGTTTGGCGGGTGTCATCTGGCTCGCCAACGTACGCGTACGGATAAGATTATATAATTTTTGGTCGTATTCGTTGCTACTGCCCCGTTCGGCGGACATATCGGTCGGGCGGATGGCCTCGTGGGCTTCCTGGGCGCTGGCGTTTTTTGTCTTAAAGGTGCGGACCTGGCTATATTGTGGGCCGTAGGCGTTTTTGATATAATCTGCCGCTGCCGCGATTGCCTGCCCGCTTAGGTTAACCGAGTCGGTACGCATGTAGGTGATCTTACCCTCTTGGTAGAGCTTTTGGGCGCTGCCCATAGTGGCTTTGGCACCAAAGCCGAGCCGGCTGTTGGCTTCCTGTTGCAGGGTGGAGGTCGTGAACGGTGGTCCAGGGTTACGCGTGCTTGGGCTGGTAGTAATGTCGGCCACGGTAAATGAGGCACCTAGCAGGCTTTCGAGGAAGACCCGAGCCTCTGCTTCAGTGTCGAAGCGTTGTGGCAGTTCGGCCTTTACTGTTGCGCCCTGGTGAGTGAACTCGGCGGTGACCTTAAACTGGAATGAACCATTAAAGGCGTCGATTTCGCGCTCGCGTTCGACGAGCAGACGGACCGCTGGCGACTGGACGCGGCCAGCGGACTTGCCGCCGGGAACTTTTTGCCAGACGACCGGCGACAGCTCAAAACCAACCAGGCGGTCCAGGATTTGGCGGGCTTGTTGGGCTCGTACGAGGCTCATATCAACGGTACGCGGGTGTTTGACCGCCTCTTCAATGGCAGATTTTGTGATTTCATGAAAAACGATTCGTTTAGTGGTGGCCGGATCGAGTTTCAAAACCTCACAAAGATGCCAAGCGATTGCCTCCCCTTCGCGGTCTTCATCGGTTGCGAGCCAGACTTCCTGGCTGTCTTTGACGGCGCGGCGCAGTTCGGCAACAGTTTTCTTTTTTTCTGGGTCAACTTCGTAGATAGTTTCGAATTTATTCTGTACATCAATTGGCGGCGTACCGTCTTTGGTTTTCTTTACAATAGAGCGAATATGGCCGACGCTCGACAGCACATGAAAGTCACTCCCAAGGTATTTCTCGATGGTTTTGGCTTTGGCTGGTGACTCGACGATGACTAAATTCTTGCTCATATGCTCCTTATGTTTATCTATGTTAGCTAAACACAGTGATTAGTTATACGCAACCATGCCGGAAAAGTCAAAGGCCATCACATCGCGTGATGGCCAAGGACTTTTGATACGGTAGCACCATTCGCGCAGGTCAGTCGTTGTCCTGACCGTCGCCCCTCTTTGCGGGAGTTGCTTGGGTGGGATCGCTGAGTTCGTCTAGCCCTCGGCAGACTCCCACGTACTCGAAGCGGTTGCACTTTTCGACGAATGCAGTGAAGGTTATAGCGACGGCACCACGGGCGGTCATCTCGATGATGGTGTACTCAAGCGAGAGAGTGAAGAAGTCTCTATCGTAGGTCCCCTGTTGCCAGTCGGGCAGGTAGTACTGAGTGTTCGGGATGCGCCATGTGTGAATCCTGCTGGGTAGTACTTCCACGACTCCCGACTCTGCTCTGGTAACGGACGTGAAGGTGACATCGGAGTAGTCGTTTTCCGGTTGACTATGGAGCGAAGAAAGTGCTTTGCTCGCCAGGACGGCAAGGTCGCTTTGCATTCCATTTCGGGCTGCTTGGACGGTGTCGTAGCGGCTAAGGGCTCTTTCGGCAATAGTCGGGAGGCTTGTCTGCTGAGGCATGTTCTACCTGCTTTCTGGTAAGTATCAAAAGTCCGTGCGGAACCTCTGATGCAATCTATGGATATTGCCACGTCGAGGTTCGACGCAATACTATATCTATATCACTATTTGTTGGTACTGTCTATTACTTCAATGTCTACTGATTGCCGCTAAGCGGGCGCAGGATACCGTCAATTTCCATCATCGTCAGCGCTTGATTAAATTCGGCTGGGGTCACATCGAGCAGCTGGCATAATTCGTCGCCGTCGCGGATGCCGGTTTGCAGATGAGTAATAATTGCGCTTTCGAGTGGTGAGCCACCCAGTGCTAGGCTGGTCTGCGTTTCAAGCAGCTGCGGTGCAATGACTTCTAAGATATCCTGCGCACAGGTCACCGGCATGGCACCTTGTTTTAGTAGGGCGTTGCAGCCGGCCGACAGCGGACTGGTAATATTACCTGGCACGACAAAAACATCCCTGCCCTGCGCTAGAGCGTGGGTGGCGGTGGCGAGCGTACCGCTGCGCTTTGCGGCCTCGATGATAATAACGGCGTCGGACAGGCCGCTGACGATGCGATTACGCTCTAAAAATTGAAAATCACGGGCATCGGTTGGTGGCTCGTATTCGCTCAGGATTACTCCGCCGCTTGCAAGGATATTTTCACCTATACCTTGATTGGTCCGTGGATAGATTTGGTCGACACTATTGGCCAGTACCGCGATGGTATTGCCGCCAGCCTCGAGCGCGGCCTGGTGCGCGATGCCATCGATGCCAAGCGCCAGTCCGCTAATAATCGGGACACCTTTTTTGGCAAGATCGTACGCGAGCATATGGCAGACTTCTTTGCCGTATCGGGTGGGCTGCCGAGTGCCGATAATCGCGACGCGCGGCACTCTGTTTTCGGGTAATGTCCCCTTGTAAAAAAGCTCTTTTGGTGGGTTAAGAATAGAGCTTAAGATGCGTAAATAGTTGTGCTTATCAGGGGTGGTTCTATCGATTCTCGTAGAAGCTATTCCTAAAGGTATTGACGTTATGTCAAATACGTGCTAATATTGGAACAGTTGGTTGAATCTGCGAGATCCACCAAACGTACCTTATACCCCCTATTCTAACTTATGTTAGGTTGCGTGTCATGTTGTTTACTAGTAACTACCCTCCACTAGTTAAGCCGAATTTATTCGAAAGGCATGATGCGTATACTAATCCCTTTAACCGGCGGACCTCCATGTTGTGAGGTGGGTCACGCTATGCCCTACGGGTGGGTTGAAGGGTAAATGGATATCAGGTG
This sequence comes from Candidatus Saccharibacteria bacterium UBA4727, assembly GCA_002404195.1. Lineage (GTDB taxonomy): Bacteria > Patescibacteriota > Saccharimonadia > Saccharimonadales > Saccharimonadaceae > UBA6022. The sequence continues at coordinate 4,768 of DHJF01000043.1, forward strand.
ATGCCCACCCTTACCTGGTATCCATTTAAGATAGAATAGACGAATAACCCCCAGAGAAATCTGGGGGTTATTTTTGTGCAAAAATGCTTAGAAATGACGCGCCCGCCGCTTTTGAGGGCGGCGGGTTGGGTGGAGCGTCGGGGCTAGGACCACGCACGGTCTTTAAGTAGTCCCTCGTACAGACCTGCGGTGAGGTCAGACAGCAGGCTAGCCGCCCGGCTGTAGACGCGGAACAGCTGGTCGGTCGTGAACTTTTCAGGCTGATCGGTTGCGAGCGGGCAGTTTGTGACGACGAAGTCGAAGCTCTCTTCGCGTCGCTGGTACCATTCTTGGACGATCGCCCTGCCCCGTTCGCTGTTGATGCGCCTGACGACCCTGGATGGCACGAGGTTCTCGATGTTGAGATACTCAGGGAGCTCACTTATCTCACTCTTGGCGAACGTGGCGATATCTCTGACTGCGTGGCAGACCTGATAGGTCTCATTGAATAGGTGGGCGAGGCCGTCCGCCTTGTCTTCCTTGGACAGTTGTCCACCCCAAGCAGTGTGGTGGGCATGGGTTGTGGCTTGCTTGGTCATGAGAGTGCTCCTTTGTGGTTGCCCCGGATTGTCAAACTCCAACTCGGAGTCTGACAATCCGTGGGGGTGTCGAATCTCGACGAGTTGGTGTGAGTATGGCTATATTCTTCCATTTTGTCAAACGTACATATTTTGGGCATGTTTTTAGGGTCCACCACCACACAATAAAGTGTGGTGGTGGACCCTAGGGGCGGGCGGAGCTCAGGCGGTGGTTTCCGTACCTAGATGGTCGATGATCCATTGGACAGGCGTCGAGTGGCCGTAGGCCATCTGAAAGTCGCGCAACTGCGCGTGAACGTCGTCCAGGGTCCTTAGAATGTTCTCGAGGTCCTTGGCGGTGAAAGTGCCAGCGACATAGGTGACTCTGGTGTCGCTGAGTCGCCTAACCACAGGAGGGGTCGTACTGATGTCGTCGATGATGACGTCGCCCGCCTCGGTTAGAGACATTTGGACGCCTTTAGGGAGGACATTGGATGCGGGTGGGACGTACCTGTCGAGGAAAATCCCGCCGATAGCCAAGGAGTTGACCGTGTCAGTTGGCGGGGCTACAAGGCTACTTGGGAATACCTGCACCGACATCGGAAACGCAATCTGACGGTCAGCGGCAACGCGCCGCATCTTTGTGAAGAGTGGCGTAATTGCTGCTGCCCGCTTTGAGATTCGGTTTGCGAGTTCGAGGTTGTAAGACGTTGACATAATATAACCTACCTTCAATCATATCGGTGGGAACCACTGCTTGTTAAACTCCCTTCTGGAGTACAACAACGACAAGCGGTGACTCTCAAAATTGTATCTACTCTAGCATAAATATAAAATGATGTCAAATAGAGTGAATCATATGAGCGCTCACCGCTGCGGGGTGGCAGGCCAGCGGTCGTTTATGTTACCATAGTCAGAGATTATGACACTTTTGTATCTTGTTTTAGCGATTGTGGCGGGCAGTGCCCTTTCATTGCTTGGCGGCCTGGCGCTGCTGCGGGCGAAGAAACGCCGCGACTTGGCGATTTTACTGACGCTCCCCTTTGGTGCTGGTGCGCTGCTGGCGGCGGCTTTTTTCGATCTGCTGCCCGAGGCGTTCCATCTTGGCAGTCCGCGCACGCTGTTGCTCTGGACATTGGCTGGATTTATCCTCTTTTTTGTACTGGAACGCTGCGCAAGCTGGTTCCACCACCACCATGAACACGATGACAGTAAACTGCATCAAAATCAGCAACAACGTCGGTTGATTGTGATTGGCGACATTATGCACAATGCGATTGATGGCCTGGCGATTGGTGCGGCTTTTTCGGTGAGTATACCGACCGGTATTATTACGACGCTAGCGGTGAGTGCGCACGAGATTCCCAAGGAGCTCGGTACCTTTGCCCTACTGCTGTCACGAGGCTGGAAAGATAAGACAGTCTTGCTGGCAAATGTCGCGACGGCTGCCGCAACATTGGCGACGGCGCTGGTTGTTTTTTATCTTGGTACTGACGTGCACTTGCCGATTGGTCCGCTACTGGCTATGACTGCCGGATTCTTTATCTACGTGGCAGCCAGTGATATTATCCCCGACATTCACGAACAGCCGCGTCGTACCGGTACGATTCAGGCCGCGATGCTGGTGATTGGCATTATTGTTGTGGGCTATGTAATTACATTACTTGGCGTATAGGCTTTTGCTAAAGCGTCATTCTGGGCTCGACCCGGAATGACTGTGGCGCCTTTCGTTTTTTTGTATTTTATCGTATAATATACAAGTTGTTCGTTTCGTCTATCGCTCGAAAGGATGAGCAATGAATCTTATCCCGGACTTAAGTCCCGGTTGGGACTGGCCGTTGTTGTTTACAAACCTACCATCGTTGATGTTTTACGCAATGATGATTGTGTTTGTCGTTATTGGCTTTGCAGCTCGAGATGTCATGTTCAAGCTACTCGGCTGGGGACTTGCCTTTGGGCTGATCGGCCTTGTCGGCATTGCTACGGGCTGGTCGCTACCCATTTTTTGGACAGTAATCCTGACAATCGGATTCGTCCTGACAATCGTCGCGGCAATTGGGAGCGCAATAAACGCCCACAAGCGTCATTAGGGCTATTAACAACACTAGGGGCGGTGGCGAGGAATGTTTAGAGTTCCTCGCTGCTGCTCCGTAACAAACTCTCATTTGGAGAGTCTTTTTTATAATTTGTGACTAGTGGTAGCGAGCGTGTCGGCGCAAAACTCATGCACTAACTCGACTATTTTTGGAATAAGTGTTGTCTCGAGAGTTTCGGATTCAGCACGATTAAAATTACCAAGCACGAAATCGGCATCGGGCATACGCTCACGTAGTTCGCTGCCAACACCGACACGGATGCGAGTGTAGTCTTGTCCGAGGTGGGCGTTGAGCGACTTAATGCCGTTATTACCAGCGTCACTGCCCTTTTGCCTAGTGCGAATGGTGCCGAATGGCAGTGCGAGATCGTCATGAATTACCAAGACGTCCGTCGCACTGAGCTTGTAAAAATCGATTAGGAGTCGCGCCGATTGACCGGTTTCGTTGTAGAACGTGGTAGGTTTGACGAGCAATATTTTCTCGCCAGCCTCTGTAAATTCGGCGATATCGGCGTGAAATTTGGGTTTTTTGGTAAATTCTTTTTTATGATGCTCAGCGAGCTGGTCGAGCGCTAAAAAGCCGACATTATGACGACTATTTTTATATTGACTGCCAGGGTTGCCTTGAGCAAAGATTATTTTCATAGTGTCTCTATTGTAGCATTCGCCGTACTACACCTGAACATAAGCGGTACAGCCAAGCAATAATATTGTTGAAAGCTTTAATTTATGGTATGCTAACAATAAGAACCATGTGAGGTTTTGGAGAGAGAATAACCACTAAATGGAGGAGAGGTTTATGAATATAGTTGCGAAACTGCGCCGCGTTGGTTTTTATGCTACTCGTTTGCGCAAGGAAAAGATTACTCAGGGATTGATTATGTCGACAGCGTCGCTGGCACTTGTTTTGCAGCTCACCGCAGGGATATTCCCCATTGCACCTGGTGATGCGTTTGCATCGACGGCAAATAACAATGACAACATCATTTACCAGGGCGTAACGAGCACGTCCGATCTTTTGGCGGTGTATGACAGTGGCGTCGATGGAGCTGGCCATAGCGACCTGCAACAGATTTATACGCAGTTTGGCGTGACCCGCGCTGATCTTGCAAATACCCACATGGGCACCTATCAAACAAACGACTTTGGCGGTGCAATCAATACGCTCGGTCGTCTGAACTGGGGGACGCCGGGGCGTAGCGCCGTTGCGATTACTGGCACTGGCACGACTATTTACACCGGACCATTTCTAAGAGATGCCAATAGTCAGCCGTTCGTGCAGCAAGCACTGATTGGCACGCGCGCGTCTGACGGCCAATGGTTTGCCGTTACCCTTAATTGTGGCAATCTTGTGTATGTCGTACCACCACCTGCCCCACCAAAGCCGGCAGCAGCCTGTGATAGCCTCACAGTGCAGCAGATCTCTCGTACGAGCTTCGCCTTCACCGCTAAGGCCAGTGTCGCCAACGGTGCAACTGTCAGCAGCTTTCACTATGTGATTGCCAAGGACGGCACGACAGTGACCGATCAAGTCATTGCGACGAGCGGCGTCGATTCGCAAATCAGCCAAAGCTACAGCGAAGCTGGCGACTATACCGCGACGGTAACGGTCCAGACGAGCCTCGGCGATCAAATCTCGGCAAATTGTACGAAAGCTTTTACGGTGACGCCCCCACCGGTTGTGAACACTCAGGTATGTGAGCTTGCGACAAATAAAGTTGTGACCATTGATGAGAAAGATTTTGACAGCAGTAAATACTCAAAGAATCTGGAAGATTGTCAACGGATTGTCGTTTGCGACCTCGCAACTTTTACGCAAATTGTGATTAAAGAAGCTGATTTTGACAGCAGCAAGCAGTCAAAAGATCTTGCGAATTGCCACGCACCGGTACAGATAGAAGTATGTGATCTTAAAACACACACGATTGTGACGATTAACGAAAAAGACTTCGATAGCTCTACGCAGTCAAAAGACACCGCTAACTGTGTGACGCCGCCAGAGCTGCCACACACTGGCGTTGGTAGCGCACTTGGTTCCGTTGCTGGACTTGGCTCGGTTGTCGCCTCACTCGGCTACTACATCTCGAGTCGCCGCGGCCTCCTCAGCGCGTTTTTGAATCAGTAATAGTCTCGGCTATTTAAACTACCTCGTCGTTATGGCGAGGTAGTTTTTTTGTGCGTCATTCTGGACCGCGTCCAGAATGACGCACTGGGGTGATATTGCAAAATAATGCTATTTATGCTATAATGCAGAGCTAGCGGTGTGTAGACACCTGGCACCTTTCACTCAATTATACGTACGATATATTCCCTGGTGAGGATAGCGCTGCGCTCTGGAAGTTGCAGAGTGTGGTGCTGTTCTTGCCTGCCGGTAGGAGCTGTTTGGTGCAAATCGCACGCGTTTATCGAAGGAGATACCATGTCTGACCAAAGCTCGCATGAGGGTGACGCATCTAAGCTGTCGGCAGCCTTGAGTCTTGAAGAGTTTCGAAAGGGACTCGACGGAATCTTAGCTAATCGCCGGGAGTCTATCGTCGTTATCTCCAATTCAGGAGCTGGCAAGGCCGAGTCTGTTCCCCAGGACGAGGATTTGACAGCTACGCTGCCGACGAATCTCCAAAAGGAACTCGGGTTGCTCGACAGTTCCCCGACTAAATGGTTCGATGCGGAGATTCGCGAGATGGAAACTGAATTTTAATCTCCGTCTCCGTCAGCCTGCGGCCCCCGGGGTCGTCCTTCTTGCGTATAATTGAAACCCCTCACCCATTCGTGGGTTGAGGGGTTTCTTTTTTTTGGAAATAAAATAACCCCGGCGTGGGGTTATTTCTTTTCTTCGGTTTGTTCACCAGCTAGTTTTTCGGCGGCCAGTTGCTTGGCGGCTTCAAGGTTTTTGGCCTCTTTGTACTTTTTAGTGACAGGTTCAAGGCCTTGGGCGACACGTTCTTTGTTGGCTTTGATCTGCTTTTCGTCGTGGAAACTGAAACGAATTGGCGTACCGGCGAAGTTAAACTCTTCACGCATGACACGTTCGATGTGACGTTTGTATGACCAGTGAATGAACTTGAGGTTGCTGCCGTGAATTACAAACCAAGGTGGTGAAACATCGGTCTGTACCATATAGCGTAGTTTTGGGTGGGTATTTTTAAGACCAGCTGGTGGATGGCGTTGGATTGTCGTTTGGAGAAGCTCGTTTAGCTGACGAGTCTTGATCTCTTGCTTGCGACGGGCGTCGATGTCGAGCGCCAGGTCAAATAACTTGGTGACGTTCTGCCCTGTGACGCTACTGGTAAAGATGAGTGGTGCCCATGGGGTAAACTTAAAGTTACGAGCGATGGTTGGCGCTAGGGCGTCGCGGGTGTAGGCGTCTTTATTTTCGACACTGTCCCACTTGCTGACGACCATAACGAGGCCTTTGCCGGCTTCGTCGATGATACCAGCCAGACGTTGGTCAAGCTGAACGTTGAGTTCGTTAACGTCCATGAGGAGGAAACAAACGTCTGATTCTTCAATCGCCTGCAGCGTACGGAGCACGGAGAATTTCTCGATGCCGACTTCTTGCTTACCGGGTTTCCGCATGCCAGCGGTGTCGAGGAGTTCGATGTCGCGGGCGCCGTAGCGAATCGACACGCGGTTGACGTCGCGGGTGGTGCCGGCGATGTTAGCGACGAGGGCTTGCTGTTTGCCAGCCAGGCTGTTGAAGAGGTTCGATTTACCGACATTTGGGCGACCAATCAGTGAAACACGGAGGATATCGTCTGGTGTGTCTTCGAATTTAGCTGGGATAAGTTCGACGATAGAGTCGAGGATTTCGATAATACCACTGTTGTGTTCGGCGCTGGCACGGAGGATTTCTTTGATACCGAGACGTTTAAACTCGTCGGTTGGCAGACTGTCTTTTAGATCGGCCTTATTAGTGACCAAAATGACTGGTTTTTTGGAACGGAGGGCTTTTTTAGCGACAAATTTGTCCTGGTCGCTGGCGTACTGACTGCTGTCAACCACGACGAGGATAACATCGGCGGCTTCGGCGGCTTCGGTGATCTGTTCTTGAATAGAGGCTTCAAATTCATCAGCGGCGTCTTTCAGACCAGCGGTATCGACAAGCCAGAAATTGTGAAACTTGTGTTCGACACGACCAAGTACATTGTCGCGGGTGGTGCCGGCTTCGCGGGCAACGATTGCCTGCTGAGCGCGGACCATACGATTAAAAAGCGAACTCTTACCGACGTTCGCTTGCCCAATGATTGCTACTGTTGGTAACTTTGATGCCATAACTTGTTTCCAGTATAACAGATATGGCACATCTTGACAAATACATTATTATATAACCTTATTAGATAAAATGAGGAGGCGCTATATGACTCCCCTCTCGCAGGAGCATGTCTCCTAAAGAAAACGCCTTGCCCCTAACACCGGCGTGGTGTCTGGGACGAGGCAGAATTCTCGTAGCTATTGATTATGTCCTGATTGGTCGGTGAATGATTCCACCGATGAGCGGCTTTTCGACAATATAATGCTCGCGGTCGTTCGGGTCGACCATGCGGTCTGGAACATTGAACGCCCGCTTGAAGAACCCAAGACCAACGATTATTTTGGCCATCATACGCTCTTGAGACCCTTCGCTGCACGCGCAGTCGAAGGTAACCGCCCACCCGGCATGATAGCGAGAATTTCACCTCGTGCAGGCAGTACGAGCGCAGTTACAACTGCGCGGCGATAGTCTCGCGCAATGATATTCGAGGCTTCTTGGTGCCGTCGCAAATGACGGTTTGAGGGGTACAAATAACACATTCGGTGCTCATGTTGGCCTCCGACAGGTCGGCGATGCTAAGTTACGAGAACAAGAAAACTATCACACCAGAGGTGTAAGAAGTCAATATATCACCTAGCGCATATCGACGATTTCGAACTGTCCAGGCTTTATATCACCCAGTGCATATGGTCCGAAATTGGTACGATGCAACTTCTTGACTTCGTAGCCAAGTGACAAAAAGGTACGACGAATCTGACGATTGCGGCCTTCGCTCATGGTAATCTGCCATTCGGTCCGATTGGTTTCAGACAGGCGTTCAAGCATCAGCTTGCTGGCGCCGTCTTCCAGGGTGACGCCGTAATCGCTAATCATTTGCTGATGAAGAGGCTCGAGGTCGCTATCGAGTCGAACCTTATAGACTTTTACCTTGGTGAATTTGGGATGTGTCATGCGGTAGGCAAAGTCACCATCGTTGGTGAGGAGAATAATACCGGAACTTGCAAAGTCGAGTCGTCCGACGGTTTTAAGGTCGTGATATTCAGGCGGAAGTAATTCGTAAATCGTCGGTAGCTCGCCCTGAGCACGGCGTGAGCAGACATAGCCGACGGGTTTGTGGAAAGCAATATACTGCAAGGCGGTATCGCGTTTAACAGGCGTACCGCTGACTTTTAGGTCGTCAGTGTCGAGGATACGAGCACCGAGCGGTGCGGTATCGCCGTTGATCATCACCTGCCCTGTTTCAATCAGGTGGTCGGCCTCACGACGCGAGACACCTAGCTGAAGAGCGAGGTATTTATTGAGACGGAGCGATTCGGGGTTGTCGGGTGTAGGTGTTGGCATTCTAGAGTATTATAGCACGATGAGCTGAGCGTGTCAGACCCGACACCGAGACAAAGAAGTGCTACAGCCGTAGGCTGTAGCACGACAGAGGTGCGACATTTGTACTGGAAGTACGGTTAGAGGACGCCGCCAGCTGGAGGTATGCCAGGAGGGTTTGTCGGTGCTTGCGGTGCGATAGTCGGTGGAAGTGGCGTTTCTTCGAAGGTAATATTTGCGGCGCCGTGCAGGTCGCTTGACTGCGCAAAGTTACTACCAGTTGGGGCGGTTGGCGTGATGAAAGTGGACGATTGCGTCGGTGTTGGCGACATGGCGACAGGTGCGACTGGCTGGGTGAATTGTGGCTGTGGAGCAGGCGCAGGCGCCGGTTGCGCGGCGGGAGCGGCTGCATTGAGCTCTTGGCTCATCATGCTGGCGATATCCGGCTGCGTCGAGGCGGGCTGAGGAATCGGGTTAATGACACGGTCGCCAAGACCGCTAGGGCGCGGTGTTGAAAATGGCGCAGTTGGCAGTGGGAGTGATGGCGCTGGGGCCACTGGTTGAGCTGGCGGCACGATAGGCTGTGGTGCAGGAGCTGGCATCGCAGCAGGAGTAGCAGCTGGTGCAGCTGACGGATACACTGGTGCGACTGGGCGCGGTGCTGGCGCAGGAGCTGGCGTATACGGAAGTGCGCTTGGCGGAGGTGTCCCAAAGGTTTGAGCGGCAGCTTGCGCAGGAGCCAGCGCATCACCGAGCACGTCGTGCACAGTTCGGACGACATCTTCGATGCCAACTTGAGATTTGACTAAGTAGCGGTCGGCGCCAAGAGCTTCACCGCGAGCGCGTTGGTCTTCGCTTGAAAGAGCGGTCATCATAATCACTTTGATGTCTTTTGTTTCAGTGGTCGAGCGCAGGATATCGAGCATATCAAAGCCGCTAATTTTTGGCATCATGACGTCGCTGACGATAAGTTCAGGACGCTCTTTAATGGCCATAGCCAGCGCTTCTTCGCCATCGCCAGCTGAGACGATGTCGTAGCCCTCGGCAAGTAAACGAACGCCGTAAATCTCGCGTAAACTTTTGTCATCTTCAACGAGTAGTATCTTGGTCATATTATCCCCTATTGTACCGAAGCGCGCGTGAAAATACCATAGCACTTATGGTTTTGCTAGACACGCGGCGGTATATTCATGTTATGGCGTGTTGCTTGGACGTATTGGTCGGCGTTTTGCTCAATGACACTCAGTGGCGCTGAACTTGGCATGGTGCGAATGGATGGTGCGGCGGCTGGTCGCGAGGCAACTGCTGGCGCTGTCGGTGCTGCTGTAGGCATGACGACAGGCGCTATGGCAGGTGCGGCGAGCGGTGGAGGTGTTGGGGCTGCTTGTGGCGCTAAGGCTTGCTCAGTAGCGAAACTAGGCTGTATGGGGGTTGGCTGCGCTGCCGACTCGGTGGTGGCGGCTTCAATGAGCCGGGTTGCGTCTTCGTGGCTAATACGGTCAAGTGAGAGATAAAACGTACTCCCCTGCTTGTATTCGCTTTCGACCCAAATACGACCATTCATGGCCTCGGCCAAACGTCGAGATAGGTACAGCCCTAGCCCGGTACCACCGATTTCGCGCGTGTCGCTATTGTCGACGCGGTAAAATTTCTGGAAAAGGTGAACCTGGTCTTCTTTCGGGATGCCAATACCACTGTCGGCGACACTAATGGTGACATGATCGTTATCGCCGGTGACATCGATTGTAATATCACCGTGCGGCGTGTATTTGATAGCATTCTCAACCAAATTGGCGGTTATCTCACGGAGGTGATCGTTGTCGGCGTTGACGTAGTAGACGGGGCTAAGGGTGCGGTCGCCTTCCTTGGCGTCGTCGTCGGGCATTGGCCTAAAGAGCATACGGAGGCCCTTGGCGTCGGCTTGAGGGCGTAATCCCTGAACGATATCGTGCGTGAACACGACAACATCGGTGACTTTTGGCTTGTTTGATAGCCGACCATCCTCGGCTTTAGACACGTCGAGCAGGTCCGAGAACAAACGGCCAAGATGCTGAGCGGATTCGTGAGCTTTATTGATATAATCGCGAGCTTTTTCGTCGATTTGAACAATCGCAGGGTTGAGGGCTAAGCCTAAATAGCCTTCGATTGAAGCGACTGGTGTGCGCATTTCATGGCTGGCAGTGCTAATAAATTCGGCCTGTTCGCGTTCTTCGGCTTTGTCCTTGGTGATATCGCGGAAAACGATAATCGCCCCTGAGCCAAGTTGCCCAACCGGCGAGACAATCACCGACACAAGAATCTTTTTTTGCGAATTAGTCAGGAGGTTGAGGGTGTCGATTGCAACTTGCTTGTTGGTCGCCAGGGTTTGAGCGACTGGATCGGTGGCGGGCGTGAGTTCGCCACCCGCCCCGTCGACGAGCTGCAGGACCGATTTATAATCAAGCGCCAGCGCATCTTGCTTACCCCAGCCGATAATTTGCTGGGCAGCTGGGTTGATGAGCTGAATGACGCCCTGGCTATTAATAGCAATGACGCCGTCGGCAATAGCGTTAATGACTACTTCGGATTTGTTGGCGACTTGGCTTAATTCGCTGGCGAGGTCTCGGTAGGCTTTGTCGTCGTCGGTCGCTTTCGGGGCGGCACGATGCCAGATTAAGTAGCTGGCGAGGAGCGGCAGGTCGCCAACCAGAACGAACATAATGATGGTATCGCGTGTAATGCCTAGGCTGAGGTACTGCATCACCATATAGGCGTTAATCGCTACAAACAACGGCACAATACCCCAGGCACCGAAAATTCCAGCAAAAACGCTAATCAGTATCCAGAGCGCAATAAAGGGTGAGGTGATGCCACCAGTGGTGATGATGAGGTAGGCCACCATACTCGCCTGCAGTAAAAATGCAGCAATCGCAGTGGGCAATATAAGCTTTTTTGGTGTCCATATTGCAAAAATCAAACTAAAAACAACAGCAATGCTGGCAGTGATGGTGACATTTTGACTAATTAAGGAGCTGCCTTCCATGCTGTGCGTCTCGCCTGAAAAATGCGCCCAGGCGTAGAGTCCGAGGACGACGAGCCCACCTAAAAGTGTCGCCATACAGATGCGACGATGCCAGTAACGAGTGAGTTCGAGTGGTGAGATGGGTGCTCCCCTATTTAGATGATGATTCTTATGGTTAGTATGACAAAATACAGCACTTTCGACAAGTACTACTGTATTAATCGGTCATTTGATACTGGCGCGTCAAGTAATATCCGTAGGCCATGGTGCTGCACGAGATGACAGATTCACAGGTACCATTATCGTGTTCGGCGTAGGCAAAGAAAGTGGCTATTTTATCTCGAAGGTCCTGAGCGCTGACATTTTGAGGGCGATCACGAATGGGATAACCGATATAAAATGCAGTCGGGATGATATGTGTGGTGTCGTAGAGGTCATAGGCACGCTTGGCGTAGTTGGCGGCCGCAATATGGTCGCTATGGTCAGGATATCGAGCGCTGAGGTTGCGTAGCGCTTGAGTATGAATTTCGGTAGGACGAAACGTCTGCATAAGGGTGACGAGCGCCTGGGTGAGCTCATCTGATGTGTAGCGCGACTGATTGTCGACCGTGCTGATTTGGTGAATGGTGCCAGTGATCAATTTCTGGAGGCTTTGGTGTTTAGTGTCACTAAAGCCGCTGCCGTCGAGGTTGCCGTCGGGGAGATGGAGGAAAATAAGGAATATCTGTGAGTTTGATTGTAGTTTCGATATTGAAACGTAACTGGTACTCGAAAGACTAACGGTCTGGGTCACCCATTTTGGCTGAGAAATTCCAAGCATTGATACGTAAGCGGCGCGTGAGCCCTCTTCGCGGCCAAGCCAGTACAGTTTGGAGTTGCCGGCATCACCAGCTGTCAGATAGACGCTGCGGACGCAGTCCCCTTGCCTGATTGCGTGCAGTAAGTCCGGATTCATAAATAGAATGTCATCATCTTGGTGGGCAACGATGTTCATGATAGTGGTGGGCCCCTGGCAGGTTATACCGCGTAATTTTGCGATTGGCTGCGGTAGAACGGTGGCTGGCGTGTGACGGTTCGGCCGGTTCGCGCCGTGGTCGTAAAAAAGTAACACTTCCTCTGGTTGCACGACTGTTCCTGAGATTACTTGACTCGCACTTGGCCGGCCATAGGCGGTGATGATCTGTTCGGTAGTACATCCTGGATAGCCGGTACTGCTGGCTTTCTGTGTGACGAGGTAGGCGAAACTGTGACTGGTGGCGGTGGTTTGCCAGGCACGACTAAATAAATTAGGGCGTGGCGCCAGACAACTGCTAAGCGGCAGGACAGTTTGCGGTGCCGATCGCTCAAATTTAATAGGAACAACTCGCCAGTAGTCGCCAATTAAGGTATTGACCTTATGCTGCGTGAGGGCTGTTGCAATGAGGTCGTTTTTCGCTTCTATCGGTGAGAGTGCGGCGAGGGATTGATTGGTCGTGCGAAAGGTTGTGACTGCACCCAGACACATGCCGAGCGTGAGGATTAAGCCGATACCGACCATGAGTTCCGGCATTGGCTTGGTGCGGCGCAGTGTGCTGGCGCCCGCAGTAAAGACGGCGAACAGCGCAATGCTCAGATAGCGCGCGTCGACTGCATAGTAATGATTGCTTGCAATGAACACCCCGATGGCCGCCACTGTCGTCAGAATAAGACTAAGCGATAGCAGCTGTGGTGTATCACTCCCCTGTTGTACTTTCGGACGTTTTTTGGTGACGGGTGGCGATACGACAGCTCGACGCACAACACGCCAGCAGCTGACAAGGCCGAGGCCAACGATAAAAGTGTTGATGGCGTAGCTGATGATTGTCGGCGAATGTACTTGGCGAAACAGTGCGCTGGGGATATCTTTTAGCACGACGATATTCGCGGCAGGGTTGGCGCCAAAGTTAGTGAATATGCCGAGGATGCTATAGCAAATACCGAGAATGATATTCTTCAGACTAAGGCTGATGGCGTAGGGGCTTGCGCCGCTGCTCGTATCGAAACCAGTCACATGAAGCCCGCCGAGGAGCGCAAGCAGGCCAAAGGCCAGACCGGCGGCAACGCCAGCGACGCCAAGCCAACGGAGCGTCAGCTGGACCAGTTGGCGTCGTTTTGTGATGAGGGCCAGGAGTCCGCAGAGCAGTCCGCCGCCTAGGCTGAGTGCCAAAAAGAGCTTATCGCTGGCGACCAGGAGTGCAAGTGTAGCGACAGCGACCGCCGTCTGCCAGTGGAGCAGGCGTGGTGTTTTGATGAGAAAAATCAAGCTGACGATATAGACGATATATTCGATATTGCGCGTGCTCAACATCGCCATATTGACGGGCAGCAGTGCACCGGGATAGGCTTCGGCGGGCACAAGCAGGAGTGCTGCGGCGAGAGCGAGAAACAACGTGCCATAGACGACGGGTCGGCGATCGATGCGATAGAGCATATAGGCCAGTGCGCCAACGGTGAGGAGGCTGACGCCGACGGTCGCGACGGCGTATGCGAGCGGCGTGCTGTGAAAGAGCTGGACGAGGAGGAAAATCGGCCATTTTAGAAGGAAGCTATGCTGACCAGGAAAAACTGCTTGTTCGAATGTTGTACCGTGCTCGAACAGGTACGGGTCAATCAGCTGATCGGCATTGAATTGTTGGACGATGCTGGCCAGGACTGACCAGTACAGCGTAGTGCCGAGGAGTGTAATACCGGCGACGAGGCCGTACAGACGGAGAAATGTTGGCCGTGCGACAATCGCCGCGATGGCGGTAATTTTTTGGCGATGCGTGCGGTGGTGGGTTTTC
>DHJF01000030.1:0-479 GCA_002404195.1 Candidatus Saccharibacteria bacterium UBA4727
TTACAATAGCAGCGAGAATACCGATCACAACAATCACGATAAGAAGTTCGACAATTGTAAAACCAGCGTTTTTACTTTTTACCCACATATTACCTTAAGTATAACAAAAAGACCTTTAGTTTGAACATAATTAAACATAATAATTCTGACTCATACTTAGACTAACACGGTATTCCTCTTGTTATAACCGTAAGAGATATGTACAGTAGTGACAACATGCGCATACGGAGGAGTGTGATAAGCAGAGCGGGTGCGGGTACGGCGGTAGTGACAGTCGGTGGTGCTGGTGTTGGTGGCTCGCGACTGTTCGTCGTCGTAATAACAGATAATCTTTAAGAAGGTGCTTAAAGCTATAGGCCGTACTTTGCCTCTACCTGTTGCTTGTTAATGCCATTAGTAAGGTTCGTATACCCCAGCCCCCGCAAGATTTGGATACTGACATTCGAACGACTGCCCGTGCGGCAATACAGCACAAGAGG
>DHJF01000030.1:681-11282 GCA_002404195.1 Candidatus Saccharibacteria bacterium UBA4727
GTCTCCTTATCCACATGTGCTAGTTTCTTCGCACCAGCCATCAAATCACTAGGTGGTATATTCAACGCATTCTTAACGTGCCCCGTCTTATACTCAGAAGGCTCACGAACATCTACTATAACTGGTTTCATATTTTTAACTCCATAGTACATTTTTTACATAACCCTGTTATGACCAAGTTGCCAGATATACTGCAACCATCACCGATAGATTGTTCAAGAATTGGGCGAATGCCATCGGCTACGTTTACATCGCGCAACATGTCGCAATTGCTACATAAAAAATGGTCATGTGGTTCGGAGCTTGTGTCAAATCGCATGACATTGCCTTTTGCCACTGGAGCCAAGGAGAGTTTACTGCGTTCAACAAGACGGGTAGTTATGCGATGGACGGTTGTCGCACTAACATCAGCGTACTTCTTTTGTAAGTGTTCGAGTATCTCACCATTACTAGAGTGTCTTGTTTTCTTAAGATAATCCTCGACATCTTTTACGTATCGCGTTAAACGTTCGGTCATTTTATTATTGNNTTGTAAATCATTTACAATAATAAAACAATAGACTAAGAAATAGGTATTGGAATTATTCTCAAGATAGTGTTGTCACATTAACTTTAGGTAAAGTAGGAAAGAGGCCCTTCACTATTTAGTAGCAAGTCACTGAATGATATTGACTAGTAAACGTACTGCGAAACTGCTAGCTAAGAACTCTGAACTAATAGCCTCTCCTTGGCTGTTAGTTTATATTTTCATTATCTAATGGCAAGACGCCAAATCACATCGACTACTAAAACAATGATCACGAACGATACAATTTCCAAAGTAGTCCTTTTGTGTACCGTTACAAAGACGAATAATATCAATAAGGCTACAGCAACATACAACAATTGTAGAATCCACGTATAGACCGGTATTCCAAGAAACATATGTTTTAGATAATCGTTCATACAAGAATTATAAGCCTAATTTATTAAGGTATTTAGAATAAAGAGGTTCATATGCCGCATTAACTTAGTGAGGCTGGGTCTCAATGTAAGGCCTAGAAGAACAAGAAGATATTTAAGCATAGTCATTTTAGCTCCGGCAACCGGGTCGCTATGCTCCTCCGCTTGTTAATTTTGCCAAAAATGATCCTTCGTAAAATTTCACGACATTCGCCGGATCATATACTCAAAGGTAATACCTTACCAGTTGACTGCACCTGGCGACCAGACGGCAATCGACAACTCATTCGGCGTCACGGCACGATCCATTGATCGAATCTGATCTGAGTTACACACATTGCTCGGGTCTCCACCACAGATAGTCTCCATGACCTTCCAAGCAAGAAGCATATAATCAGTGCCGTCAGATTTATATAGATAGCACTTATCATCAGTGTTCTTCCACTTTGGATCAAGTGGAAGCCTTGAAGTAACGATAGAAGATGCCCCAGAAATATAACTCGTAACACTACCGAACGTTACGCAGTTACCTGTCCATTGTAGCGAACCGTTTGCCGGCAGAGGATAAGATCCGTTCTCTGCTTTGTAAAGTTCTACTATCTTTTGAAGATCCCTTAGGTCACTTATTCGTACGTTATCCCGTGTACGTGCTTGTATCCCACTATACGCAACGATAACAATCGCCGCCAAAATACCGATTACGACAATGACAATGAGTAGTTCAACAATTGTAAAGCCTGGTTGTTGTCGTTGTTGTTGTTGTTTTACCCACATAGCTATTCATAGTATAGATCACTGTAGGCGTAAGTTCAAATTAAGCATAAACAAAATCCTTCGTTAGAGGATATTCTTCATGCAATCATTTTGGCTCCGGCAGCTGGATCGTTATACTCTTCCATTCATTCATGAAAACATGTAAACACATTTAGCTTCATTCATTACACCGAACCAGCTAGTTTGAATGTATCTACGACACACTATATAGACTCACCTCGCGTAAGATTCAAAGCATCAATCTTTAGAGAATTAACAAAAGGAGCGATAGCGACGACTGCAGCCATAGGTATTGGTTAGTTTGTCTCTATTCGTCGCCGTAATAACAGATAATATTCGGCTGACAATCACGTCTATCGCCCTCTTTTAGCGATAAGACCTCCCTTAGTCATGTCGTAGCACGTTAGCATGCTTGAACGAGTTCACAAACCTCTGACTCGGAACAGCCTCGTTCTGTACGAAATAGTCTGGCGGCAACCGCGAACTTTCTCGCACCAACACAACCTGCGAATTTGCCCTAAGAATAAACTGGGCACTCACAGGCTGAGGGTTATCGATAAGTACTTCTCCAGTACTGGTATCGAGAATGGTCGCGTAGTCACCAGCAGTGCTCGATTCTTTAGGTAGCTCAACTACTTTGTCGCTGTCGCCACCGTTTACATAATGAAGAATACTCATACTCCCTCCACCACCAACCAGCCCCGAAGAGTACATACCAAATACCCTGTCGGCACTGGACCAATCTTCTTGCGTCATCGTGTGGCCTGATTTATTGAGCCAGTCTATTCCTTTTTCACCAATCGGACTACCGGCGATGTCTCCCATGTCCTGGCCAGTTCCATACAGGTGACACTGCTTCCTGAGTGCAATCAGGTTTTGCATGAAAATACTAAAATTATTTTCTCTGTCGCTATTGAGCGATGCCCAATGAAGATGTTGCGCAGACTCGCCTTGCTCACGGCGATCCATATCGTCTGTGCTCAGATTCCAAGTGTTGTTATTACCGTACTTGGTGTGACTCAGTTCATCACCACCCAGCACCATCGGCGTTCCCCAGGCGAGGAGACAGGTTGCGGCTAGGTTCCGCTTCGCCCTGTCGCGTTTCGCAAGTATCTCCCTGTCATCCGTTGGACCTTCGACTCCAAAGTTGTTTGAATAATTACTATCGCTGCCGTCTCGATTTTCTTCGCCATTTGCTTCGTTATGTTTGCGACCATATGATACAAGATCTTCCAGCGTAAATCCGTCATGCGCGGTAATAAAGTTAATGGGCCACGACGCCGTGCCCGAGTCCCGACCACTCGCAAGTCCCGCCATGATCTCCGACAAATGTCGAATATCTTTCGCTTCGCCGCTCACCCAAAGTTTTCGCAACGTGTCACGTACTTCATGACTCCATTCTTCGAAACCGTTGTCTCTAAATTTTTCGCTGGTTCCAATGTCGCCCCATAACCATGGCTCAACAATCAGCACTTTTTTGCCAAGCACTTCGTCGTTTGCTATCTCTTTAAATAATGGGTGCTCGCTAATCCTGCCCATGCCATACTTATCTTTCGCCAACGCTCCAGCGAGGTCGAAACGAAACCCATCAACTCCAACCTCATTTGCCCAATATTTCAATGAGTCAATAATATGCTCAACACCCTGCTTGGAATACCCGTCAATGCAGTTACCGCATCCCGTGTAGTCGACGTTATCATCATGGTAGTATCCAGACTTGTCGAGGGTTTTAAATGGAAATTTATCGCTGGTGTGATTGTAGACGACATCCAACACAACCTCGATATCATTTGCGTGCAACACATCTATCATCAGCTTTACTTCGTTAGCGATATGTTCTGGATTTTGCTGGCTCATTTCAGTCGCATAGTGAGGATGTGGCGCGAAGAAACTCGTCGAACCATACCCCCAATAGTTTTCTGCGCCGGCGGCAATCGTTGAATCGCGCGAATCGAACTGAAAAATAGGCAAGAGCTCAACCGTCGTAATACCAAGTTTTTTAAGATGCTCGAGGTGCGCTTCGTGCACAAAACCAAGGTAAGTACCTCGCAAATCTTCCGGCACATCAGGGTGATTCATAGTGGAATTCCTGATATGGGCTTCGTAGATAACACGGCTGCTCGGGTCTATCTCTGGATGAGCTGGCCGCTCCACCCCGTCCACGCCAGCACGCTCGACGACCGAGTAGCGCTGCGCGCCTCCTTCTTCGTCTTCGATAAGCAGTGAAGTGACCCGCGCATAAGGGTCGAGGACAAGGGGCTGGGATTGCAACATCTCTTGTCCATCACCATGATTTGGCGCATAGATGCCGTAGTGCCCACCAACTTCAATGTCAGGAATGATACCCCCATAGGTCGTATGGTCGTCATATGCTTCCGTATCAAGCTTGGCTAGCTGATAGGCTGCCTTAGTTTTATACGGCTGGTGTTTGTCTTGAATACAGAGTACTGGCGCCACTGGTACTTGATTCGAGTCGACGGTCACCCGGAAAAAATAATCACCTCCCGAGAGTGCCGTCAGACCATCCCTTGTTTGCTCGACTAATTGTTCGGGCAAGTCAGCATACTGTATCTCGATCCCCTGATGAGAAAAACTGTTATCGGTACTTTTATCAACAAACTCTATACTCATATTATTTCTTGTTTGATTACCTCTATGGTCAGAATTGTATCGCATTGATGTATAAAAAGTCCATACTGGTTATCGTTATAGTCTACCGATACGTACATCAACAAATAAACCCGCTATCATTAGCGGGTTTATTTTTATACTTCATCAACCTACAAGCTCTTGCCTCACCACGATAGAGGAAGTTATAACCCTAATTAAGCAAGATTTTGCTAGAATTAGCCTATGAAGATAACTTATTTTGTGCATTCAATTACAGAAGACAACGAAAA
Organism: Candidatus Saccharibacteria bacterium UBA4727; assembly: GCA_002404195.1. Classification (GTDB taxonomy): domain Bacteria; phylum Patescibacteriota; class Saccharimonadia; order Saccharimonadales; family Saccharimonadaceae; genus UBA6022. The sequence goes on from DHJF01000030.1 coordinate 5,298, forward strand.
CGGACTTGCCACTGGTTGGATGCAGGGCAAGCTGTCAGAAGAAGGAATTAAAAGAGCTTTATCGCTAAGAGAAGATTTATCATATCGGGATTTTGATGCAGTCTTCTGCTCGGACCTAGAACGTGCAATTCAGAGCACAGATCTTTTCTTTGATAATAAATTTCCAATATTTTTAGATTGGAGGCTTAGAGAATGCAATTATGGAGAGTGCGATGGCAAGCCGGCGGTAGAATTTAAAAAGGATCGTGAGCAAGAGTACATATTAAAACCCTACCCTTTAGGCGAAAATTATAAAGACGTAGAAGGTCGAATTAAAAGTTTTCTCGACGACCTTAATACCTTCAACTATAGCCATATTGCAATTGTCGCTCACCAAGCACCGCAGCTTGCTCTGGATGTGCTATTAAATAACCATACTTGGGAAGAAGCAATTTCGAACGATTGGCGAAAGACAAAATCATGGCAACCTGGATGGGAATATTCAGTAGACTAATGGATCAGTTTCAATTCTAGCTTGGGCATATAAAAAGTCAGAACTAAATTAACAGTTCTGACTTCATCTACTATGGCTTGGCTCGCACTAGCGGACGAGTTGCGAACCGTAAGTATGGATTACAACGACGACTCGTTGATCTTAATTAAATCTCTTCTTCAACAACATCAACAGGTTTAATGGGACAATTCCCATCACTTAAACCAATTCCCCAGTTATTACAGAGGACCATAGCTGTATAGGCGAGGTCACCCTCTGCAAAGTATCTCGTTCCGTCTTCGTGCTCTCTAGTAATTCCCAAGAAACGAGGGCACTCAAAGCCCTTACAGTTTTCGTACTTTTCCTTAACGGTAAGTTCTTGCTGGATTTCATTATTCATTGGAGTTTATTAAACTACGTTTCGCATTACTGCTGCAAGCATAGCCAGAAACAAAAACACCATGACTTTCATCATAGTGCTTATGCTTGGCTCCGGCAGCTGGGCTCGAACTAAGAACTCCTACTACACATGAGTCAGACTCACGTCACTTTCATTCAACCCTATCCATTATCAATAGCTAGTCTTCTTTAAAATCCGCAGCGATCATCCACTTCTCGCGCATTCGAAATGCCGGAATAGTTCCGCGACTCGCTTTGTTTAGAGCTGCATTCCCCGCTACACCATTAGCCCTTGCCCAGACAGAGACGGTTATAATTTTTGAAGCCGTCATTAAAGTAATGCGTTTATAGAGCGACTCAATAAGTAAGCTCGCAAGAATTTCAGTAAAAGCATCAAACTTACCAGTCGTTCGATACGAATCAAAGGCTGGGTAGTAGCTCGTACGTTTACTTTTATTTTGGATAATGACAGGTGGAAGACCTAATTGCATCAATTGCTGGTTTATGAGTACACGGCCTAGTCGTCCATTGCCATCATTAAATGGATGGATGGTTTCGAATTCAGCGTGAAACCATGCAATTTTGTCGAGAAAGTAGCGATTATCTTGTTTATTGTAATCTGCTACGAGCTCACTCATGAATCCCGCTACGAAGTCAGGATTTGCACCAACGTGAGAGCCGACGCGTACCCATTCTCGTCCACTGCGAAACCGACCAGCCCAGTCATCTCGTATCCCCGTCAATAGGCTCCCGTGAAAATCTAAGAGAAACGCCACAGTAAGCGACTCGTTCGGACGATCTAATAATGACTTGGTGATTCGAGCCAGGTTCTTCGCCTCGTATATTTCGCGAACATCGTGATCGTTTTTTATTGAGTCTCGAAAAAGGATGTCTTCAGTCTCTTTGAGAGTTAGAGTAGAGTTTTCTATTGCATTACTGTTATAGACCATCTCTGGTATTTCGGCTAAGGCAATCTCACGGACAGCTTCCGGTTGTTCTTTCGATAGCTGCATATACCGTTCAGATAGAGTCGCAATGCGATCTTTGGTAATCTGATTTATCATATATCTATTATAACATAGACTATACGTGAAATATAATAATATAATGTATCTTTTCACGTATAGTCAAACAATGTGTTAGGTTATGCGACCGGATGAAATAGTATTAGCTTGCGCATTGTTAGGATATGCATTACATACAAAAGAAGCTGTCGACAGTATCTACCAACAGCTTCATGCTCGTACCTAATCAACTTACAAACTCTTGGCTCCGGCAGCTGGGCTCGAACCAGCGACCTAATCGTTACACGAATCCACTATTTTCATAGTGGCGTGGACTATCTCATCACCCACTTTAAAAGCTAGGGTGCGGGGCGCTTCCCAACCTAGACCGAAGTCTAGGTAAGTACTTCCTTGCGGAATAGTCTCTGAACCTTCAATCTTCTTACGAAGAAAGCTTGGCTGCGGATTAGCCTATCTATAAAAGACGTAGCCTTCCCGCAATTCACCCCGTTCTTCACCGTTAGATTACGCTAACGGGCTGCAATTTACAGCGATCCGCTCTACCACTGAGCTATGCCGGACTACTGCCAAGAGTTTGGATGTCGATTTTTCAAAGTACAAGGTGTATTATACCTGTTAATTACTTGGTTGGTCAAGTGCCCAATGCCCGTAGCTTAATTTAGCTGAATGATGTCGTTTGCTGCAACTTTTTCTGCAAGCGTTGAATACCCTTCGGCATCAAGACTAATATCACCACGCGCCAGCGCTGTAATAAGAAGGGGCGCTGTTGCAGCGCATGCACCGTACTGATGGGTTGCTACAACCATTCTGTCTTCCTTTAAGATTCGTCCAGCCATGACGTCAATAAGTGTCAGCGCGTACTCATTACTAATAGCTCGATAACAGTTTCTTAGAATTTCCATATCCTGTTCTGACGCTATTTCAAAGAAAGTGGATATATCAAATGTCTGTGCCGTGCCATTATAATCTCTGAGCACTTTATCAGTACAGCTCACGTCGGTGCGCGCCGCCACCATGGCGGCGACCATAGGCGCCATAAATTGATCACGAAAAATGCACTCCATAAGCTGGGAGGTGTCAAATGTGGCCGCTCGGCTCGTCGGTTGAACCTCCTGAAAGGGTGTACGCGATGATATAGCTGGGTAGACTAAAGGGACAAGCTCTCCATCGACATCTTGGTGGGTTTTGAGCATACGCTGCATCATATTTAAAAGTGGTTGCCGAAAGGTTGCAGGGTCGAGATAGGCTCCGCCGTTCTCAGCACCCTGGCTGGCCTGCTCGATCATTGCGCTGCGCCGTGTCTCATCTGCGCCGAGCAACGCATAGATAGTTCGGGCGGTCCTCCCATTCGCTTCGTTGAAAGGGTGGATTGCATTAATCCCAAACCCAATGAGGGCGGCAATGTGATCCGGTGATGTCAGTTGAGACTCTGAGACAGAGCGCGCGACTTCGTAGAGTTCCTTGAGAAGTGGTACTTTGTCTTCTGGCGCAGGAAGCACGTGAAAGGTATTGGCGGGATCTTCATCATCGATAATAAAATTGTAGTTTTCGTTGACGAGAACACTCTTTTTATGTTCCTTGATAAGTGTCCTGTTCGCGGAGGTAAGTACATCGACAAAGCCATCTGCTCCGAGGCCTTGAAAGTACTCCATGCGCGCTTCAGGTGTTGTTAACGCGTCACGCACAAAGGGGCGTTCGGATATCTTCGTTGTAATCTTCGAACGTCGTTGGCGAAATTCTGTTGAATCGTCATAGGTATGCATTGTATTTTCATTATAACATATAATCTGCATATTTACAATACTACCGTAGCGACTCACCGCCGTTGCAGCATCTCTTGAATCAAAAAGGGAGGCGTCCTACACCCTAATTACTGCAGGAAAGGAATTCAGTAAATGCGCTCGGTATAAACAACCGTGCGGTGATCAAGCGTTGTATTCTTGGCGTTCCACTGGCCGGCGCAGGTGATGAGGTTGAGACCTTCTGTCGCGGTACCGTACGGCAGCATTACCTTGTGCATATCGATGGCATCTAGTTTAACTGTTTCTTTAAAGACCACCTTATATGACAGCTTGCTGCCGTCACCCTTTTCAATTGACACAATATCGCCGTTCGTTAAACTGTCGAGATTATTAAAAAGCCCTAGATGCTCCGCTGAATTAGTTGCACTCGAATGGCCATCAATCACCATCGCACCGGTCGTTCCCGGCTTGGCACTTCCGGTATACCAGCCACTATCGTTGATGTTAACTGGTGACTGCATACTATTATCTTTGTTAAGGCCCATTGGCATAATGCGCGCCGCCACACCGAGCTTGGTAATCGTTAAGGCGCGCGGTGCATCGGCCGCCGTTTTATAACTGGCTAGCGTGTTGACGGGCAACGGTGTCGTATCGGTCCCTTCGTTGACCTGTTGATGCTTGGTGGCCGCCTGTGCCACCGAGGCTGTCGGCGCTGTTGTTAATTGCGACTTGAGTTTATTATTCGTCAGCCAGGCGTCAACACTAATATAGCCAGTTGCGCCAAGAATAAGGACAATAGCGAGCATCGTGAGCGATGAGCGCTTAAAGAGACGTTTAAAAAATGGTTTTTTCTTGCTCGTTGACGGCGTTGGGACGAGTGCCTGCTCTGGAGCGTCCATGGTCGGCGGTTGTGGCGGTGTCATCTCGGCCACAGTCATGACGTCAGGTTTCATCTCAGCCTCAGCGACGGCCGCGCGTTTCACCACTTTCGGCACAACAATTACGTCTTGTAATGATGCTGGTCGGCTCGGCGCTAGCGGCTGAGCGGCGGAAGTAGTGGGTACGTCGACCATAATGGGCTGCACTGGAAGAAGTGGGGGCAGTTGGGATACCTCAGCGGCGAATTCTTCTGTTCCTCCCGCGTTGGGTTCGTCCACGGGAGCCAACGACGACACCGGCGCGATTGGCGACGGAGCTGTTGATTGACGGGCCGCAACCGTCAGCGGCCGCGCTGCGAGTGGCCGTGATGATGAGCGCACTGCTCCTCGTCGTGGGGTAATATCTTCGTTCATAAAAATAGATGAGTAGTTGCCTACTCATCTATTATACCGTTTACGGCTTGGTTGTCACACTGTTATAGCTGGCGACAACTTGCGATCAAGATTGCCGGTGCAAACGCCGTGCTCTATACCTTAAACACAACGCGCATATTTTTCTTATAACAAGTCGGTATCTTCAGCGATGCCGAGCAGTGCCATCGCTTCTTTGAGCACTGCCTGGTTGTGGCGACTTTCCTCGCTGTCGTCACGGCGTAGCTCGTGGAGCTTCTGTTCAAACATAGCTTGCAGCGGATCATAACTACCTACAACAGGCGTATTGCCGGTTGCTACAACCTCAAGCGTACGGGCTGAGTTATCTTTTTTGCGCAAAAAACCACGGGTAATCAAGCCGTCGATATGCGTCGCCACTGTCGACACCGATTTATAATCGAGGGCGCGCATCACCTCACGGTAGCTAGGGCCATAGCCGTTGCCTTTAATAAAGCCGTCGATAAAGCTCAGTAGTTCGCGTTGTTTCTTTGTTGGGCGAGCCGCTTCGTTCATAGCGTCGCCTTCGTTTTCAGGGAGGCCAGGGCAATCGCCGCCAATCCCCACCAGATAACCGACACGGTGTCGTCCACCCACACCGGCAACAATAAGCCAATAATCGCTAGGCCAACGCCACTCGCAAAAACACTGAGCGCCAACCAATCATATCGCCCATGCCAAGCACGAACCAAAATTAATATAAATATCAATGTAAATAATATGACACCCATCCAACCAATCTCATGGCCGATAAACAAGTATTGGTTTTCGATAATTATTGGCTGTTGGCCGTACAGTGACGCCGAACCGGTACTACCGACGCCAACGCCAAATGGTCGCTGCAATAAATCACTAAAACCAGTCTGTAGCGATTTGGCGTGGCCCTGATTTGAACTAACACTACTTCCACCCTGTGGATTTTCATGTAGCAGTGTATTCGAAACAAATGAAGTGCCTTTCGCCGCCAGCAACCCGCCAGCTAGCGCACACACCACCACACAGCTAATGATCCACCAACGCATAGATATGCGTCGCGCCAC
>DHJF01000030.1:11534-13838 GCA_002404195.1 Candidatus Saccharibacteria bacterium UBA4727
CTCACCCACAGTACAACCAAGCTGCCGAGTGCCATAGCCGCAAACGCCCAACGCCGCACAGGCTTTTTTAGCCGTGCAGATTGGCGCGCAAGCAAGCTGGTCAGTGTCGCAAGTACAATCACTGCATAAGCCCCTACCGGGTTAGGGCCGCGCAGTGTGCTATTAATTCGAATGAAGTCGTGATTTTTATCAACCGTTAAATACGGCACGATAGTATGTGTTGAATAGCCGATGTATTTTAGAATATCAGGCGGCAAAAAGAGCTGCAGCACACCAAATCCAACCACCACCATGGCGCCAATCGCTCCTACTACCAGCATACGTAGGCGATAGTCAGGTCGAATGCGTAGCAAAACATACACAAGACCAAAGAACAATATATAACGCAAATCAATCGCCAGGCCCGCCATCGTTGCTGACAGTCCTTGGTACAGCAGCGCCGTTACGATAACACACAACGACACGTAGGCCACAATCAAGCGAAAAACCCAATCGCGCATAAGTTCTGGCCACAGTTTATGGCGAGATAGTAAAATACAAGCAACTGGCACCAGAAGTACCATCAAAATCTCTTTCCACGACTTAATCAACAAGCTGTAGTCGGGGAATAACGTCCCTAGCCCCACACTAAGTGGCGCCTGTAGTACAATCCCACCAAAAATCACAAGTATAGTGATTGCATAGAACTTTTCTAATCGATGAAGTTTCATTGCTCTTAGTATACCTGTAAAAATGGTACAATAGCAGTACAAATGCCTTCCAAGAACACTAAACTCTATAGTCTCATTCTTATCTTCGCCGATTTTCTCGTTTTGCTGGCAGCTTTTGGCCTGGCCTATATCGTCCGTGTTCAGTACGACCCCCGTCCACTTCTCATCCCCGTGTATGCCCGTGAGTACTTTACCAGTTTTACCTTCATTGTCCCCTTCTGGATTCTTATCTTTGCCTCACTTGGACTCTATAAATCAAGCACCTACAACCGCCGCCTGGTTGAGTGGAGCAAGGTGGCGATTGGTACGTTTATCGGTATTCTGATGGTGATTGGTTGGCAATATGCCAGTGGGCACGAGTTATTCCCGGCCCGCCTTGTTGCCGTCTACTCGTTATGTATCGCTTTTATTTTTATCGTTGTTGAACGTGAAATCTTGCGTATCACTCGGAGCGTCCTCTTTCATTTCGGCATCGGCATTAGTCGTGTCCTGGTCGTCGGTAATAGCGACGCCACCCGTGATATTGCCGATAGCTTAGCCGAAACACACAAAAGCGGATACAAAATCGTGGCGATTGCTGGACCAAAAAAAATTATCCCGTCGGGCCTTGATGTTGTTCACTTTACCTCCGTGGACGTGGCTCTCAAGCAAATTAAAAGCCTCGGCATTACCACCATCATCCAAACCGATCTCTACGATTCGGCCGATCGTAACCAACGCATCCTTGGAGCGGCTCAGGTTAATCACATCAGCTACAACTTTATCCCCGGTGAAGCTGAGTTCTACGCGGGAAAAAACACTATTGACGTATTCCTCGGCTATCCGATGATTACCGTCAGTCAAACACCTCTGATTGGCTGGGGCGCAATTGCCAAAGTTATTTTTGACGCCATCATGTCGTTCCTGTTCATTATTGTCTTGTCGCCAGTCTTCATCGTATTGATGACCCTGCAGCTTATCTTTAATCGTGGCCCAATCTTTTACGTCAGTAAACGCCTCAGTCAATTCTCAACGCCGATTAACCTCATTAAATTTCGTAGTATGGGTGCCCGCTACGGCAAACGTGACGCCGCAATTGAGTTTCGTGAGATGGGCCGCGAAGATCTCGCGCTGGAGTACGAGACTAACCGTAAAGTCGAGCACGACCCGCGTATTACCCGCTTCGGACAGTTTTTACGTAGCACCTCACTCGACGAGTTGCCCCAGTTTTTCAACGTTCTCAAGGGCGACTTAAGTCTCGTCGGACCACGCCCTATTCTGCCCCAAGAAGCCAAGTTTGCCCCGAGCCGCACTGCCTTACTTCACAGTGTGAAATCGGGCGTCACCGGCCTATGGCAGGTGAGCGGTCGCAGCAACCTTAGCTTTGACGAACGCATCGAGCTCGAGCTGTTTTACGCCCAAAACTGGACGTTTTGGCTCGACATCAAAATATTGTTTAAAACGGTTGGCGTCGTACTCCACAAACGCGGAGCCAAATAATGGCAGTGCCAAAAATCGCCCTGGTGAGCGACTGGCTAACAAACATGGGCGGAGCGGAGCCGTTACTGCTTGAAATCCACAAATTATTCCCGGATGCACCGATTTATACGTCAGT
>DHJF01000004.1:0-13748 GCA_002404195.1 Candidatus Saccharibacteria bacterium UBA4727
TCATCGAGCTTGACTCTAAATCGTTCAGGGGTGAAGGTATCTACTTCATCATCGTTTGGTATTACATCTCTTGATGGTTGCGGGGTTGATTGCGGTGGCAACGCTTTGCGCTTCGGTTCATAGGCACCGTGGAGGTTAGTGGCCTGTTTGGCGTAGTAGCTGAATAGGCGCGCCGGATAGTTACCGGTGCGTACGAGCGCTTGCCATCGGCGCACTTCATCGGCTCCAAATTGATTGATGAGTAAACAATACCAAGTCCTAAAGTCGGGGTTGTTGTATTCGTTCGCTAATTCGTCAGCAAGGTTGTCTACTTCCTCGATTGAGGGATTCAATTGTTTCTTCTGGTAAGTGGTCAATTGGTATCTATTGCCAGTTACTTGGTTGCCATTTGTTTCATATGTATTCATGTCCCAATTGTTGTCCAGGGACTAGGATTCAAACGAACCGTTTAATGACGCCTTTAAGCGTGTCGTCGTCTAGGCTTGTGCTTGTTATAATACGTGCGCAATTCACCAGGCGTATGAAAAATACCAGCAACGCGGACGTCGTATAGGGTTGAGTCGGGGTTGGTTAGCTCCCGATGGATTTCATCGTAGTCTTTGTTCTCCATTAAGCCCTTGAACACGGCACGTGTTGCATACGGATATGCTACAGGTTTAGCGTTGGTCGCATACTTTCCGAATTGTACTCTGAAACGGTTGAAGTGCTCGTAGGCCCTACGTACCTGCGCCTCCGAGGCATTCAGGTCGAGCTCGATGATTGGTAGCAATGTTTGTGGATGAAATGAAAGTCGTGCGCCTGCGATTGGCGGTGCGAGGTATATGACCTGCCCGATGCTAAGCATTCCGAATTCTTCAGGCGTTAATTTCCATTTCTCTTGGAGGCTTGTGTGAATCACGGTGATTTGTTCTTCGTCGTGAGGGTGTCGCTTTATGTATGCATGTAGTAATGATATGTCGTATTTGAAGTCTTTATCGTTGAATGTATCCAATAAGTGATTGTCGTGGTCCGTAACAGGACCGGTTACGCCAGCGGTATTTGATGCGTATTTACTCATGTACTTATCTTATCAGTTAATTCGAGTAGTACTCAATGTAACAGCGATGCTATAATGGCTGACAAGTGGTAATGCCACCTAGGCCTAGAGCCACGCGTAAGCGAAGGTATGGTCAACAAATCAACGGAAAGAAACAGCTCGTCGTGAGTACTTCTTTCCGTTGTCGCTATTGGAAACAGTAGTGGGTAGCCGAAAGGCTATCGCTCATGGCGGGCTTTTTGGTTGTCCGCCTTAACCGAAAGGATAACAGTTATGTTTGGAAAAGGACGCGCTATTAAGAAATTCAATACTAACTACCTACAGCTCAAGGTTATGCAGTATAAAAACATGAAAGAGTTTCGGCCTTTAATCGAAAAGGTTGTCGGTAAGATGGCAGACGAAGACTATGGCCGCTTTTGCGCATTGGCTGTTGATTATCTTCTCGGTGAGGAAATAGAGAGTCGTTATCGTGATGGGTCGGGTGCTAAATTTGATGAGAGTATCCCTGCAAAAGCTGAGAAGCTCCATGCTATTACCGGCATCAAAGCCTTTGTTATTGCAGTACTTGAGTATAAAAATGAACAGTTAACTAAATTGTTAGAGGATGACTGGACCAATAGTTCAGAGTCAAGTCGCGTGCATGATAGCCTCGTAAGGCTTGACTATACAGATAGTGAAGACCTCGAGACGGAGTATATGAGTTTCAAGCAGATGCTTGCGGCTCTATAAGCTATTTTTCGCTCGTTAAATCAACACTCAACGTTACTGTCGCTGGTGCTGCTTCGCGGTGCTGTGCTGTCATGCTGTAAGCTTTCATCGCCAGTTCTAGACTCTTTAGGCGAACGATAGTTGGCTCTGAACTATCGTGAATGATGTTGGTCAGTACGCTCATAATTTCGCTTGGCGATATGGCTTCTGTAGCTATTCGTCCGATATTTTCCGATAGCCATTCGGGCTTAAGGTGGTTGAGATTACGAGCGGTCTGATGGCTATAGCCCGCCAGTCTTGCGCTTTGGTAGGCATTGCCGAAGGTGGCACTATTAGGAGACATGTAACCTTCAATGTAAGTTGCTTGTCTCGGTGTGAGTTTGGGGTGTTGTGTATTTTTCATTATCTTTTCTCCGGTCTTGGTTATATTATATAGCTAGTATGAGCGAATTTACTGACGAGGAAATAGAGAAAATCAACGAGGACGAGAGTGAAAAAACCGCCCGTGATTTTGAGGAGTTTAAGGAGGCTGTAAAGTTGGGTCGCTGCTCGCAGTGTGGGGAGTCACTGACGAGCTTCAAAGAAGAGGTCCCATGCCTGCATTGGCTACTCTTACCTGATGGCTTTCGTAAGAAGCACTTCAAGAAACTGTTCGAGACCTTCACGTATGACAGAATTGAAGCTTTCTTGCGGTGGTACGTTAACGTTGAGACTCCGCTCAGACACATTAATGACCTACGTGAGGAGCATGATGGTGACAAGGTTAAGGCTCTCACTATACAGTGTGATAATCTCGAGTGGTCATTTTCAATAGCCCAGGGCTGCCTCGAGGGCAAGGATGGTAAGCATGGTCCTCACTATCACTTTCAGATGAGAGTGGATGGTCGACCGCTTCATAACTACTCAGACAGACATATCAAGCTAAGCGATTATGAGCTTTGGATGCTGAATATTGAGCAGGGCAAAGACCCGCAGTTCAAAAGGAGAGACTCATACGGCATGGGTATGCAAGGTGCTGTCGACGATGTGGATACTGAAAGACTCTTAAGCGTAATGCGGAGAGCGGAGAATGAGGAGAGTGCCACATTTCATGTAGGTACACTCCTTGAGGCCGATGCAGGACACATGATATCTGGTGATGATATCGCTGACCTGCTAGAAGAAAGTAGGTGTACCGGAGTGCCAATGCATCAGCTTATTAAACGCCTGGAGCACGTAAAGGCTGAAGTTTATATTGAACCGGGTCCCGGAGTGCCAGCGGCTGCACAGCGAACACCAGTACGTCCTGGGCGCAGAAAGAGAGATTGATGTGACCGATAACAATAATCAAGCCTATGCACGCCACCATTACGTGCAGAAGGCCTACTTAGATAAGTTTGCTGATAATGGACGTATTGACGTAATCAATCGGCAAGATGGAACAGTTCGAGCGGCAATCAGGACAAAGAACACAGCTAATGTACGCGGCCTTTATACAGTCACAAACGATAACGGTGAGAAAGACGGTAGCCTAGAGGGTGCATTTGCCGCGGAGATAGAGGAACCTGCCATAAAAGTTATAAATAATATGACTTCGATATTTCCCTATGTACCTCAAGGCGAAGAGAGGCTGCTCATCGCTGATTATATGGCTTTTCAGTATTTGAGAACCCCTGAGGCGAAAAGGCGATTTGAGCTTGAGACAGGGCGACTCACTTCGATTCAATTATTTAACCTTGCAAATAAGCCAGATAAAATTAGAGAGCATCTCACGACTATGGGGCGCGATAGCAGCGACGAAGCAGTTAAGGCTTACCGGAAGACGATACTAACAGGTATAAAAGAACACGAGCTTGTGCCAGTGAGCAATATGTGGTTCCCGATGATACATAGCGGTATGCAGCACGTTGCGCCGACATTAGTCGAGCGATTTCATTGGCACTTATATTATTATGACGTCCCAACCTTCTTAACGAGTGACCATCCGATTGTATTACGAAGAATATATGACGACCATAGAGGAATCGGATTTGCCAACGCTGATGAAGTTATGTTTCCGCTCTCAAAAAATCACGCCCTGCTATTAACTGTTGATGCGGGCCTCGAGGAGGGCGTCCACGTCAATCTCGCACCAAAAGCGGCTGAAATGCTCAACTACTTCTTGGTGCAGAGCAGTTACTTGGAGATTTACAGCCCTCCTTCTCTCACTGGCAAGTACGCTGGTAGGGCTATGGGTAAGCGGCCAATAGTAACAGCTGTGGGAGGGCTGCCCACTGAGATAGATTTTCTCTCACAGTATACGGGGTTTCTAGACCGTGACCGACCTCGTAGAGATTAGTATTGTCGATGCATACACGCCCGTAGTCACAATTACCTTGTGTTTTTAGTAAAACACGGCATGGTACCAAACAAGGCCAGTCCAACCGGGGGGTGGTTTTAATTTAGAACTATTTTTTCTAGAAATTCTTTCGAGTAGCCTGCTCGACCGCGGTCCGGGGATGGCAGGGGGATTGTCAGCATAAAGGGTAGGCGGTTTGTAGGTTGGTTTACGTCCTGGCTATGCCGATAGATAGACTCATATTTGACTATTATAACAGATAAGAGCAAAAAGGTAACAGAGGGGTATTTACAAAATAGCAAAAGAGTGGTATTATCACATAAATGTGTACGTCTCGACAACGTGTCTTGACGAGTGCATCGCCCGGACGAGCTTTGTTGCTCGACTGCGGTATCCAACATCATTTTGTATCACTTACTGAAAGGATGTGAGTACGATGAATCGCAAGATTCGTACGGGACTTGCTAGTTTGACGGTCGGGTGCATGGTGCTCGGTCTGGGTTCGTTGACGGTCGGCGCAGCTTCGGCTGCAACTCCGGCTGCAGTTCCTGCGGTTGCCGCGGTGGACGGCTGCTATGGTGTAACGGTTACACTTGCGCAGACGGCGCCCGGCGTTATCGCAGGCACGATGAAAGTCGCAGTAACAGGGGCGGCGATTGTCACCCCCATGCTTGTCAACCAGACAACGGGGGTTACCATCATCGCTACCGGATTTAAAGGGCCGGACGTGCAGACTTTCAACTGGGATAATACTTCAGTCAAGGCTAAGGACGTCCTGCAGGGATTCCTCGGGCCGAACAACCCGTGTGGAGACCCGCTGAAGGTCGAGGGGCCAGTCGTTCCCACGAACAACCCGCCAGTGATTACACCGGCAGGGCCACCGACGTGCGCCCAACCGGGCGGGCAAGGCGTGGCTTCGTTCGATGTCATGAACCCGAATAACATCGGGATTTCCTACCAGATTCTGGCGGGTCAGGGCATCGTTCGGACGGTGGAAGTCGGCGCGGGCCAAACGGCTCGGATCGACATCAGTCGTCCGCCGGGGACCTACTCATTCGCACTTCGTGCGGCGGGCAGTGTTACCAACCCCGTCCCCTTCACGATTGTGTCCTGCGACGTGACGCCTCCGGCGCCAGTCGCGGCACAGCCAACGCTGGCACTCAAAGACCAGCCTGTCTGTGTCAAGGAGGGTGAGTCCACCTCGGTGGACTTGCTGATCACCAACACGGCTGACGACACTCACCAGGGCGTCGTCTATAGCCTCGGTGGCCAGACTGTCACGCTTGCCGATGGCGCATCAGGAGTACTGAGCGTCAGTCTCCCGTCGGGCACCCACCAGGTGTCCGTCACGGGTGATGACGGCACGAGCGTGGCGTTGTCTGTGACGGTTACCGTGTGCGAGTCTTCGACTCCTACGCCAACCCCGACGCAGACGGCATCACCCACCACAACGCCAACCTCCACTCCCACCAGTTCGACTCCGCCGGTGACGCAGCCAGCGTCATCTGCACCAGCTGTGACAACGTCGCAGACGGCAGTAGTCGAAACATCAACGCAGGCGGTAGCGCTGCCCGCGAACAACAACACGGGCAACCGTGGTGGCAACTTCCATACGGCGGCCCAGTCACAAGCTGGACCATCCCCGTGGACCATCGCCGGAGCCTTGCTCCTGATGGTGGCGGGAATTGCCTTCGCTATCCGCTCTCGTCTGGGTTACGACCCGACACACGCGTAAGCAGTAAGTAGTAGTACGAAATGAGTACGCCGAGTGGCGCTGGGAATTGTTGTGTCTGTTTTTACCAAGCAGCCACACTTTCCAGCGCCCTCGGCTCTCTTTTTTTATACGGTGTTTTTTGTTGCTACATAACGATGACTGTATTATGCTTATACTTAAGGAAACGAATTTCGACATATGGCATTATTTAGTACGGCAACTAAGACAAAAAAAATATCAAAACGAGTACTAATTATTCTCGTCATCGTGATTGTCGTCGCAGCGGCCGCAGTAGCCGGTGCCAAATACTACTACTTTGTGCCGCGCCATGCGGTGCCGACGGCAGGTCAGGCGGCATCTAAGGGTGAGGATTTGGGTGCGATTGTTCAAAAAGCACAGGATTTTAAGGCGAATAATCAAACAGATCAAGGCTTGGCTTATTACGATACGCAGATTAAGCTTCATGCCAGTAAAGACGATCAAGCAGGGCTACTGGCTGCTAAGGCACAACTGGCGTTGGGTGCCGACAAACTCGATGTCGCACTTGCCGCCGCCCAGCAGGCTAATCAAGCGAAGGAGACCTTTCTGACCTTGCAACTTCTCGGTGATATCACAAAGGCAAAAGGTGACAATGCGGCGGCACTTGAGTACTACAAACAGGCGCTTGCGGCGGTTCCTTCAAATATGCCAATGATTGGCCCAAATAATATCAAGATGCAGCTGAATGCAGCGATTAAAGAGCTGTCCGCATGATGGTGAGTAAAATAGGCGTACGGACACTTCTGGTTGCGGCTTTTTTCGTCAGTGTCGGCCTGGTGAGTATCGTGCTGCAGCCGGTTGATGAGGCGCAGGCAATCTACAACCCGCCAGCCTGTGGTATTCAGGATGATCTGTGGAACTTGCAGACGACATACCGATCCTATTACAATGATAAATGCCCAGTGGATAACGTCACCTTATTGCCGCACCGAGGTGCGCCATCACCTAATGCCGGTAATATTCAGAACGTCGATGCTATTAGCTATGGCTACGTGATTCCACGCGCGTGGGTTGGTGGCCCTGATGTGTTAGCGAATACGTTTTCAAAAACAGATTTTTATAATAAACTTGTCGCTTACAATGCGTCGGCCGACCCCTGGACGAAAATGGGCGCTGCCTACGTTGTGCATCTTGCACTTGGTGATAATTCGGGTGGTTCCCCTACTATTACCCCTGCACAGTGGGCGGATCTCTTTAACCGTTTGAGTAATCCTAGCCTAACGATGGCGTGGGATCCTGCGTATAACATTACGCAAAACTCGGCCTCGGTGTGGCTCGATAATAATATGGCGGGCTTTCCTGACGGTGGTTTCAATATGGATATGGCGAAAGTGGTTTCTAATTCACCAAATTTTTCTGGTGCGTTATATTTCCAAGTTGCCGGCTCGACCGTCTTTGCGATTGAGGTGAAGTGTGCCAATGTCCTGGGAACATTTAATGGATTTCCTGCGTATACGCCATTCGACCTCACTCCTAGTATTTCGGGCCCAAGCGGTGTCGTTGAGGCTGGTGGCACGATTGCAGTGGCAACACCACACGTCAATAATACGGGCGGAACAAGCGCAGGCAGTGACTGGCAGTTGACGCAGACGATTGTCGCGCCAGGTGGGGCGATTAGTCAAACGCAAACGCAAAGCGCCAGTTTGCCGTGTATTAATTATGGCAGCCCAGCCAACACCTGCAATATTGTTAAGCAGGGCAATCAAGCATTTGCCAGCGGGGACGATCCGACGATTCAGGCGCAGCAATTAACTAATATCGCCGTCCCGGATAAACCGCCGGGAACGAGGATATGTTTTGCGTTGTCCGTCAATCCATACGGTGCGTCAAGCCCAGCGGGCGAGTGGCGCCATAGTCCGGCAGTGTGCGTGGTGATAGCAAAAAGCCCAAAGCTGCAAATCTGGGGTGGTGATCTCCGCACTCGGGGGCGAATCATGACGAGTGCAAGTACGAGGGGTGCTGCGCAGTTTGGCAGCTGGGTGGAGTATGCGGCCTTTTCGACTGGGTCAAACCCTGATGCTGGCTATAACTTTGCGTCTGGTGCTGGCTTTGCCGGGGGTACGAACACGTCAAAGCCAGGGCACAACCTTCTGACATTTGCGAATAATACGGTTGGTTCTTACGGTAACTACGCGCTGCCGGCCATGCCGAGCGTTGCGGCGCAGTTTACCGGCTCGACTCCAGTCGTGGCGCCGTCACAGCCGGCCATTGGCGCCGCGTCGCTGTCGCTTAGCGGCTACGCTTCTGGTACGTACACATTGACCTCAAACGACGTGACCCTCAACGCCAGCGATTTGAAGGGTACCTCTATTGTCTTGATTGCTCCGGCGGGTGGAACAGTGACAATTGCTGGTGATATTCGTTATTTATCTCCGAGTGGGAGTGATACCTTCGCCGGCCTCAGCGAGCTGCCACAATTAATTATTATCGCCAAAACCATCAATATTAGCAGCGCGGCTCAGAACGTGAACGCCTGGCTGCTCACGACTGGCGCTGGTAATATGATTAACACATGTTCTGATGTCCCTCTCGGGGCAGACCTTACGAGCACGATTTGCGACACGCTCCTGACGATCAACGGACCAGTTATGACTGATAGTCTTTATCTGCGTCGGACGGCCGGTGCGGATGACCTGGCAACTGCCGACGTCCCAGCCGAAACGTTCAATTTACGTGCCGACACCTACCTCTGGGCGGCCAACACCACAACGCAGTCGGGTAGAGTGCAGACTGATCAGTTGACCGAAGCAGCTCCGCGCTTTTGATGATTTACCAGAAAAGCCTTGCTATAGTTCAACAAGCTTATGTATAATGAGGACTAATATGACATTACTAAAAGGCGTGGGCGACTTTTTTGCACTAGATATTGGTACCAATGCGGTACGCGTCGTGCAGCTATCTAATAGTGGCCCCGATAGTTGGACGTTGGCACATTACGGCTACGCGCCGGTTGACATTAAGACGACCGCAGCCAGCTCCAAAGAATCAGAGCACCGTCTTGGTGAAATCATTATGACCGCCATTGGTCAGAGTGGTATTAAGACCAAAAACGTTGCGATTGGTTTGCCATCACAAAAAACCTTCACGACCGTTATTGACGTGCCAATGATGCCCGAGGTGGAACTGCGCAGTTCGATTAAATACCAAATTGATCAGTATATTCCAATGGCAATCGACGAAGCCAAGGTCGACTGGGCGCTGCTTGGTCAATCGGCGCACAATCCTCAGCAACAAGAAGTATTGCTTGCCAGCACGGCTAATGCCTACGCCGAAGAGCGCCTTGAGTTTGTTGAAGGTCTTGGCCTTAACGTTATTGCAGCCGAACCAGATCCAATTGCCATGATTCGCTCGCTGTTGCCAGCCGGTATTACTGACGGTCGTCTGATTATCGACGTCGGTGAACTATCCACCAACCTTGTGATTACCTACAACGATTCGCCACGGCTCGTCCGGACGATTCCAACAGGCCTGTACTCGCTCGTGAAGGCGGCAGTGCAGAACCTGAACGTTCAGGAAGATCAAGCTCGTCAGTTTATCGTCAAGTTCGGCCTAGCGCCAGACCGTTTAGAGGGTCAAGTCTACCGAGCGGTTGAAGGGGTGCTTGAAGGTTTTGCGGCTGAGCTGGTGAAATCAATTAAGTTCTTTCAGACGCGCTACCCAAACACCCCGGTCGGCGGCATTTTGTTGTCTGGCTACGCCAGTGTGATTCCAAAATTTGGTGAATATGTCACTGCCAAAACGGGCGTGGCTTCACAACAAGCCAACCCGTGGCAAAAAGTACGCGTGGCGCAGGGTGATCAACAGCAATTGGGCGCAATTGCCACAGAGTTTGCAACAGCTGTTGGCCTGGCCCAAAGGAATAACAAGTCATGATTGAAATTAATCTTGTTCCTGATATTAAGCAAGAACTGCTGCGGGCGCAGCGCGTGCGTACGACGGTGATTTCGTTCTCGATTGTTATTGGTATCATCGTGGCGGCAGTTGTCGTGCTACTTGTTTTATGGGTCTTTGCCGTTCAAGCGGGACGTGGGCTGTATTACGATACGAACATTAGCGATAGAAGTAAAGCGCTTTCGAGCGTGCCGGATGTCTCGAATACATTAACGATTCAGAATCAGCTAAGTAAGCTTTCAGCACTGCATGACGCCAAGAATATTGATTCACGTATTTTTGATATTTTAACCACAATCAACCCGCCCGCTCCAAATAGCATTGGTATTACCAAAGCTTCGCTCGACACGGCAGCGAAAACGATTACGGTTGAAGCACAAGCAGCCAACCAGTTTACGGCGCTTGAAATGTTTGAAAAAACAATTAGTGCCACCAAGTTCACCTACTCTCAAACCAGTGCTGGTACTGATTGCAAGCAACAGACCGACAAGTTGTATACATGTTCTGTGCCGCTCGCCTCGCAGCTCAGCAATACTAGTCGCAGCTACGGTCAAGACGCGAGCGGTGCAATGGTCGTACGCTTTACACTCTCGTTTACGTACCCGGATGCGCTCTTTAGTCGGACGGTGCAAGACGCGAAGATTGTTGCCCCAAATCAAACTAATGCAACTGATTCGTTTGTCGGCGTACCGAGTAGTCTCTTTACGCCAAAAGCGAAGGATGTCCAAGGAGGTGGTAATTAAGATGGCAATGCAAGAAGTCGCGCTACGTAAGCGTCAACAGATCAGTAAAGCGAATCGCACAATGTTTTTGTGGGTTGCCGGCGCCTCGGCCTTAGTTGGCATTGGTATCGTGGTGGCGGTTTTGCTCACGCAACGGGGGCTTTTTAATGAGAAGATACTGGCCGTCAAAGGCCACACGCTTAGTACGCTCGAGCAAAACATCAAGAACGTCGCTACCTTAAAGCAGCAAATTCAGGTCATGAACACCAACCAAGCGCTGACCGATTCGATGGTTCCAGGTGAGACCCAGCCAATTCGCGTCGTGCTTGACGCCTTGCCGTCAGAAGCGAACTCATCTGCTTTTGGCTCATCGCTGCAGCAATATTTCCTGAATGACCCATCGTTGCAGGTTGAGGCCTTCAATGTCGATCCAGTTGCTGGTGTTGAATCACAAGATGCCTCGAGTGCTACCACGCGGACGGCAACGCCCGTCGGCGGTACGGCAGCGTCAGCTAACGGTACGATTACCTTCGGTTTCGCGGTAAGTACGGACGGCACCAATATCTCTGCACTGAAAACATTACTCCAGAAGTTGGAGCGCTCAATCCGCACCATTAACGTCACCAATTTGAAAGTTGAAATGCAGTCGAAACGCATCGTCCTCACCGTCAGCGGCGAAGCCTACTACGAACCAGCCGTGACCGTTCAATTAAAGGATCAGGTGGAAAAACCATGAAAAAATCAGACATTGCTATGATAATTTTAATTGCATCAATCAGTGTACTAGTGGCGTATTTTGTCGCTAATAGCTTACTCGGTGGCAAGAGCGCTCAATCGGTCACAGTGAAAGTGGCTGATCCTATTTCTTCAGCCGTGACGAGTCCGGACCCAGCCGTTTTTAACAAGAATGCCATTAATCCAACCGTCGAAGTGATTGTTGGCCAAGGTACGTCACCTCAAGGCACACAATAGGAGCGTCGCCGCGTGGCATTACTGACAGATGATATCCAAGAGAAACTAACAACACTCCTCACCGATGAGGGGTTGGTTTCAAAAGAGGCGCTACAAGCAACGGTGACCGAGGCGGCGAAGCTCGGCAAGCCGTTACTCGCGCTGCTTACCGAAAGCGGTGTCGTCGATGATGAACTCCTGACACATGCTATCGCACAGGTCTCGGGTGTACCGTATGTTAACTTGAGCAATAGTATTATTGATCAGAAGGTGCTGACATTGCTACCTGAAGATATCGCCGAGCGTTTTATGGCGGTGCCACTGGCTGAGGTGCAAAACAGACTGGCGGTCGCCATGATCGACGCTAATAACGTCCAGGCGGTTGATTATCTAGCAAACCGTATTCAGCGTCCATTGAAGGTCTTTATGGCCTCAGAGGTCGGCGTGCGTCACGTCCTTGACCAATACCGCACCGACTTGTCGAGCGTCGACGAGGCAGCTGAGGTCTCGCAAGAAGAAGCTTCGCGGGCGAGCGACAGTGAGATTAAGACGATCGTGCAGGACTCGCCGATTAGTCGGGCCCTGAGCACGATTCTTGAGTATGCCGTTAAATCACGGGCGAGCGACGTCCATATCGAGCCGCTCGAAAAAGCGCTCAAGATTCGCTGTCGCGTTGATGGTGTGCTGCGTGAGATTATGCAGCTGCCAAAATCAATCGAACCGGCGCTGGTGAGCCGTATCAAGATTTTATCTAACCTCAAGATTGACGAACACCGTATTCCACAGGACGGGCAGTTTACCGTGAAAGTTGCCGCCAAAGAAGTCGACCTTCGTATCGCGATTAGCCCTGTGGTGTGGGGTGAGCAAGTGGTGATTCGTCTGCTCGACAAATCGGGCAATAGCTTCGACCTCGAGCAAATGGGCTACGCCGGACGAGCCCTGCGCACGATTCGTAAAGGTATTCGTCATCCAAACGGTATGGTGCTCACCTCAGGTCCAACCGGTTCAGGTAAGTCAACCAGTCTCTACGCCCTGATTAAAGAGATTAAAGACGACACGGTGAATATCGTCACCTTGGAAGATCCGGTTGAGTACAAGATGGACGGTGTTAACCAAATTCAGGTCAATGCCGACGTTGGCCTGACGTTTGCCAACGGCCTGCGCTCGATTTTGCGCCAGGACCCCGATGTCGTGATGGTAGGAGAGATTCGCGACGGCGAAACGGCCAGCCTGGCGGTGCAGGCGGCGCTAACCGGTCACTTGGTATTTAGCACCCTGCACACCAACTCAGCCGCCGGCGTGTTGCCGCGTCTGCTGGATATGGACATCGAGCCATTCTTAATCGCCAGTACGGTGAATACAATTATTGGTCAACGTCTGGTGCGCCGCGTCTCGCCGAAGCGCGACACCTACCAATCGTCACCGATTGAAACGCAAACGATTCTGGCGACGGTCGGCCACTTACTCCCAAAGACAAAAGAAGACGTTGCTCGTGTTTCTGAAGATTTAGGCTATAAAGACTTGCCCCTGGCAGGCCAAAGCGCTTATACTCTAGTCAAGGGCCGCGATACACCACAAACGCCGCATGGCTACGCTGGCCGTGCTGGTCTCTACGAGGTGATGGACGTCAACGAGTCGATTCAACAATTGATTGTTGCACGGGCGACCAGCGGTGATATTCAGCGATTGGCCGTTGAGCAGGGGATGATTACCATGCGTCAAGACGGCTATCTCAAAGCGCTACAGGGCATTACAACATTAGAAGAAGTAAACCGCGTGGCGGCAGATACAGCATAAGAAGGGTGGAGCAATGAACAACCAAGAACTGAGAATCGAAGTATTACTCGAAGAAGTCGTGAAAAAACGGGCGTCCGACCTTCACCTACAGGTCGGCTTACCCCCGATGCTGCGTGTTGACGGTAGCTTACAGCCAATCCCCGGCTATAATCCACTTGACGAACCGGCGGTCGAAGCCCTGGTATTTGCCATTCTCGATCAAGACCAGCAGCAAATCTTGCTCAAAGACAAAGAGTTTGACTTTAGCTTTGCCTTTGGTACGCTTGGGCGTTTTCGCGTCAACGCCTTTCACGAGCGCGGTAACTTAGCCGCCGCCCTGCGTCTGATTCCGAACGAAATTAAATCTGTCACTGAACTCGGAATGCCGGCAGTGGTCATGGGCTTTGCTGATTATCCACGCGGTCTTGTCCTTGTGACTGGTCCAACCGGGTCGGGTAAGTCGACGACGCTGGCGGCCTTGGTTGATAAAATCAACACCGAACGCGCCGACCATATCATTACGATTGAAGATCCAATCGAGTTTACGCACAAATCGAAAAAATCAGTCATCGTCCAGCGAGAAGTGCACTACGA
>DHJF01000004.1:13915-19852 GCA_002404195.1 Candidatus Saccharibacteria bacterium UBA4727
TCAGCCGCCATCACCATTGCCGAGACCGGGCACTTGGTGTTTGCCACCCTCCACACCAACTCAGCTGCGCAATCAATCGACCGTATGATTGACGTTTTCCCACCACACCAACAGCCGCAAATTCGCGCTCAGTTATCAAACATCTTGATGGCAATTTGTTCACAACGCCTGGTGCCGGCTATCGGTGGTGGTCGCGTCGTAGCTGCCGAAGTTTTGGTGGCCAACTCAGCTGTTCGTAATATTATCCGTGAAGGTAAATCGCATCAACTTGATGCGGTCATTCAAACCGGTGCCGATCAGGGTATGCAAACCATGGACCGCACACTGGTCAGCTTAATTCAAAGTGGGACGGTGACGTATGACGAAGCCCGTAACTTCGCCGTCGACTTAACCGAGTTTGAAAGATTAATGCGAGGCTAACCATGAGAACGTTTACCTATCAAGCTAAAGATTCCTCAACTGGCAAGATTGCCAAGGCGACCGTACAGGCCGAGTCGGAAAACGCGGCCGCTAAGCTACTAATTGCACAGGGCTTTGTGCCGCTTGACATCAAAGAGGTTGATGAAAACGGCTCGATGATGGACCGTTTGACTGGTCGTATTACCACGAAAGACAAAATCGTTTTTACGCGCCAATTAGCGACGCTGATTGGCGCTGGCCTGCCGCTGACGCAAAGTTTGCACACGGTAATGGAGCAAACCGAGAACAAGCGCTTACAAGGTGTCGTCAGTGACATTATCGGCTCGGTAGAGGGTGGTAAGTCGCTCTCTGAGTCATTCTCAAAACATACCGAAGTCTTCGACAAGGTCTTTTTGGCACTGATTGCCGCTGGTGAGGCATCGGGAACGCTGGATGATTCGCTGCGCCGGGTGGCGGCGCAAC
The DNA here is from genome assembly GCA_002404195.1 of Candidatus Saccharibacteria bacterium UBA4727. Lineage (GTDB taxonomy): Bacteria > Patescibacteriota > Saccharimonadia > Saccharimonadales > Saccharimonadaceae > UBA6022. Next base: position 14,798 of record DHJF01000004.1, read on the forward strand.
AAGAAAAAGACGCTGCTATTATGAGTAAGATTAAAGGTGCGTTGACCTACCCGATTATTGTTCTCGTCGTGATTTTCGGCGTGATGGGCTTTATGTTCTTCACGGTGGTGCCGCAGGTGGAGAAGCTGTATCACGACCTCAAGAAGCCGTTGCCGCTGCTGACGCAAATCATGGTGAATATGGCTGATTTTCTGATTCATTTCTGGTGGATCGCTTTGATTATTGCTGGCGCCGGTATCTATTTCTTACGCCAGTATTTAAAAACCGAGAGTGGTATTCGCGCCCTAGATCTCTTTAAGCTGAACGTCCCATTGTTCGGACAGCTGTTTCGTAAGCTCTATATGGCGCGCCTGGCCCGGACTGGGCAAACACTCCTCGCGACCGGTGTGGCTATGCTCGACATGCTACGCATTACGAGTGAGGCGGTTAATAATACAATGATTAGTAAAAGTATTGATCACGCTGCCGAAAAAGTGAAGGGCGGTAAGGCGCTATCTGATGCTTTGCAGCCTGAAGATTATATCATGCCGTTGGTGCCACAAATGATTCGTATCGGCGAACAGTCAGGTAAGATTGATGAGATGATGGGCAAGACAGCCCAGGTATATGAAGACGAGCTCGACGAACAAATTAAAACTATTTCGACGCTGATTGAGCCGGTTTTGATGGTTGTCCTGGCGGTCGTTGCCGGCGGTATGGTAGGGGCAATTTTGTTCCCAATCTACAGCTTAGTAAACGGCATCAATGTCTAGACAAAAACTAAGAGGTAGGCTACTATTAGCCTAAGCGTTTTGACGCACAATAATTTTTGTTCATAGAAAGGTGGAAAAGATTTTATGAACGTACCGAAAACGAACAACAAAGGCTTTACAATCATCGAGGTTGTGTTGGTACTGGCGATTGCGGCTCTCATCTTCTTGATGGTGTTTATTGCGTTACCTGCACTGCAGCGTGGTCAACGCGATACACAGCGTAAGAACGACATTGGTCGCGTGCAAACGGCCATTAATAACTACCAGTCAAGTAACCGGAATGCAATTCCACCTCTCGCAACTGTCGCTCAGGGTACTGCGTTTATCGCTGCCTACTTGACTCCAGCGGCAGGTGATAAGTTCACCGATCCTGATGGAACGGATTATTCTATCAAAGCCGGACCAATACCTGCGAATACGGTGTTTGACGATACATCGTCGATAATCTACTCCAATCCAGGGTCAACATGTGGCGCAACAGACACTGCTCTTACTGCAGCCGGTACGCAAAAAATAGCACTACAATTCAAGCTTGAAGGTGGTGGTGTTGTCTGCGTTAACAATTAGTTAACACGATAGCCACTGGCACAGAAAACCCCGAGGTAGCTCGGGGTTTTCCATTTTCTAACCATATACGGTATGATAGGCGCATGGACTATATAACAATTGCACTCATTTTGGCCGTCGTCGGCCTTTTATTCGGAAGTTTCGCCGGAGCGACTGTCTGGCGGCTGCGTGCCAGGCAGCTAGTGGAAGATAAAGCCGCTGGTGAAAAAGTGGACGGAAAAGAATATAAAAAGCTATTGCCACTGACGAAAGCAACCATACGAGCAGACCGTTCACGTTGTCTGCACTGTCATCATACGCTGGCTTGGTATGACTTACTGCCACTTGTTAGCTGGGTGTCGACTGGCGGCAAGTGTCGCTACTGTCGCCAATCAATCGGCTGGTTCGAACCGATTATCGAGCTAGGGATGGCGCTCTTCTTCGTGGTGTCATTTTTGGCATGGCCAAACCCCCTAACGACGACCCCTCAGGTTGCGGTGTTTGTCTTGTGGCTGCTTGCTGGCGTGCTTCTGGCGATTTTATGTGCCTATGACGCTAAGTGGTTCTTGTTGCCGAACAAAGTCGTATGGCCACTCACCGTCGTGGCGACAATCGTCGCGATTATTCGCCTCGCTACCGCCTACAATACGCTTGGCGCTCTTGTGAATCTGGGAATTGCGATTTTTATCTTGAGTGGACTCTACTTGATTATTTGGCTGGTGTCCAAAGGCCGCTGGATTGGCTTTGGTGACGTGAAGTTGGGTCTTGCCTTGGCGTTGTTGCTTGGCAACTGGCAGCTGGCCTTCATTGCCTTATTTGCCGCCAACCTACTTGGTTGTCTGGTAGTGATTCCTGGTATGCTCGCGGGCAAGATTAGCCGCCAAACGCGTGTGCCATTTGGCCCGCTTCTCATCCTCGGAACGGTTATCGCGCTGCTTTGGGGCGGCCGAGTTATTGCCTGGTATTTTACATTTTACATGTAGTCAAACGTGCTTACTGTACCAAGAGGCTTATGCTATAATGAACCCACATGACAGACCGACATCATAACGGGTTTACGATTATTGAGCTGATGCTTGTGCTGGCTATTAGTGGCGCAATGGTCACAGCCGTCTTGGTTGGATCGAGCACGGCGATTAACCAGCAACGCTATCGGGATAGTGTTAATTCACTGAAATCATTTATTCAAAACCAGTACGACCAAGTGTCGAACACCCTCAACGACCGCGTGGGAGTCGAAGGCTGTACGGTCAACGCGACAATTGACGCCACACCGCAAGCACGAGGTACGAGCGATTGTATGATTATGGGTCGCTTGGTGACGCTGGCCGCTAACGGTGCCGATCTTTCGGCTGTCGATGTCGTGGGTTACCGCGCAAGTAACTTTGTTGTACCGCCAGCAATGACCGATCTTGCGGAGCTGCAAACCTACAAGTTGGGTGTGAGTTCAACGAGCGGAGACAGTGATACGGTTGCGTGGGGTGCAAAGGTGGTAAGTCCAAACACGACCAACGCCTTTGAGTTTTCGATGTTAATTATTCGTTCACCGCAAAGTGGCTCAATTATGACGTTCACCGCACCAGGGGCGCCGCCGCCAGCTGGTGGTCTCCTAGCACTCGTCAGTGGAGCGAATAACGTCGCCGCTCGCGATTTATGTGTTGATCCGGGTGGTTTCTCGACGGCGAAGCGCATGGAGGTACGGATTAGCCCAGCGACGACAAGCCAGGCTGGCATTCAAATACCGCTAGAAAGTACCAGCATATGCAACTAACCACGGATCATTTTTTAGAAAAAGGCGATACTCTTATCGAAGTCATGATTTCGTTTGCATTATTCGCGGCGGTTGCCGTGACGACGTTGGCGGTGATGAACCAGGGGACGGGTACTGTGCAGCGGGCGCTTGAGATTACACTCGTTCGTGCCCAGATGGACTCTCAAATCGAAGCTCTTCAGTATGTTCATGAGGCATATGTGGCTGGCTTTCAACGAGGAGTGATACCCGCCGCTGGCAGTACTGCGGCGCAGTGGACTGACATTAAGACTAAATACCTAGTGGCAACCGCATCAACCTTTGGACAACTGAACGCCGGCCAGTGTCAGCTACCCGGCGGTACAAGTAAGCCGTTTATTATGAATGCGCAGACTGCCGTGCCGCAGCAGTCTGGCCTCACCTCGTTACCGCCAGCAGGCGGGTCGTTGCCTCCGTTCTCGCAGGTGCTCTATGACGGGTCAACGCCAGGTGTAATTACTAACGCCTATGGTATTTGGCTCGAGGCCGTGGAGTCACCAGCTGGCATTATAGGGACGCCGTATATTGATTTCCATGTACGCAGCTGTTGGGACGGTGCGGGCAGTACCGTGCCGGTAACATTAGGAACGATTGTGAGGCTTTATGACCCAAGTTAAATCACGCGGCTTTACGATTATTGAACTGATGCTTAGTATGACATTCCTCGCGATGTTGATGCTTGTGATTGCGTTGACCACCATACAGATTAGTAATATTTATAACAAAGGCGTGACGCTGCGCGAGGTTAATCAAGCAGGGCGATCAGTATCGGCCAGCTTGCAGCGCAGTATTGCCACTGCCGTGCCGTTTAACGTGACGCCAAGCGTCGGCGCCCCTTCCACGTCGCAGTATGTCGTACGTGGCGATGGCGGACGTCTTTGTCTTGGTAACTATACGTACGCTTGGACATACGGCGCTAACATCACTGGTGGAACGCAAAGTCTCAACAAGTATACGGTTGGTGGTGCGGCGGTTCGTTTTGCGAAGATTGCCGACCCGGGTGCAAGTCTCTGCAAGGGGAACCCTGGAACAATCGACGCCGCACAGGCAAGTGAGTTACTGACCTCGGGCGACCGTGATCTTGTTGTGCAAAGCTTCACCATTCAACAAACGGCGAGTGAACCACTGACCGGTGAGGCACTCTATGCAATTTCAATGGTTATCGGTACGAGTGACACGACCCAGTTGTTGGCGGATAAGTCGGCCTGTAAGCCGCCGAGTGGCCTATCAGGTGTAGACAATTATTGTTCAGTGAATCGATTCGATATTATCGCACACGCTGGGAATACGGTACAATAAAGGAGTGATTATGACAGGACCATTACGACCACGAGAATCTGGAGCCGCCGCAATCTTTATTGTGATATTCGCATCATTGCTAATGATTGTCGTCACACTCAGTTTTATTAAACTGATGTTGAGCGATCAGTCGCAAGCAACCACGAATGATTTATCGCAGAGTGCGTATAACTCAGCTCTCTCCGGGGTAGAGGACGGAAAGCGGTTGCTTCTTTTACAACAATCCTGCAACGGTGCGACACCACCACCTCTTGCGACCTGCGCAGCCGCGAATACTGCCATTGCTGCGGGCAACTGTGATACGATTGCCGCCGGTTTAGCGACGGGCGCGGGCAGTGAATCGGTGGTGGGTACTGCGGCATTAGATCAAGCCTACACCTGTGTCAAAATTACAGCCGATACACTTAGCTATGAAAAACTATTACCAATGGGCCAATCGCAGGTCATTCCTCTCACCAGCGTGTCGCCATTCGACTCGGTTATCATTAGCTGGTTCTCACAGGATGACATGTCATCGGGCGCTACCGTTAATTTTCCAACCGCTGACACTACGACACCACTGCCACCAGCTGATGTCTGGCCAGTAAACGCACCACCAATTGTGCGCGCTCAGTTTATGCAAACAGGTGACAGCTTTAAGCTGGCCGATCTCGACGCCGCTCGAGGCGC
>DHJF01000004.1:20110-28437 GCA_002404195.1 Candidatus Saccharibacteria bacterium UBA4727
CAAAAGCCGTAATGCCTTCCTGCGTCTTAACGCACTGTACAGCGACACGCACTACTCGGTCCAACTTTTCCAGGGCGCAGTACCAGTGGCGTTTAATGGAGTACAGCCTGTGATTGACGTGACGGGCCGCGCCAATAATATGTTCCGCCGTGTGCTTGCTCGCGTCGAGCTGTCTGGCTCGTTCGTCTATCCAGAAGCAGCGGTTGATATGAAAAATGATTTGTGCAAAAACTTTAGCGTGACAGATACCAGCTACACGCCAAACACCTGCGACCCAACGGTACAGAGTCCGTAGCTGGTATTACTCAGTGTCGCTGTGAAACTTCTCATAAACTTCGCGTAAGTGTTCGTCTGTCACGTGGGTGTAGACCTGAGTCGTCGTGATACTACTGTGACCGAGCATACTTTGAACACTGCGAATATCAGCACCATTCATCAATAAATCCGTGGCGTAGCTATGGCGCATAGTGTGCGGGCTAACATGTTTGGTGATACCAGCGAGCTTGGCATACTGGCTAATCAGGCGCTGGATACTACGAGCCGACAGGCGCCGGTAATCGCCGCTGGTTGTGACGGTATTATGGCGACTATAGTTGAGAAAAAGCGGCGGCAGGTTATCGAGCCGGGCATGGACATAATCGTCAACGCGTTGCGCGGCCGCTTCGCCGATAAACACCGGACGATCTTTTTGGCCCTTACCGCGCACCATAAATTCACGGCGTGTGGTGTTGATATGGTCACGATTCAAATTAACGAGCTCTGATATACGCAGCCCACTCGAAAAGAGCAGTTCGATGATGGCGCGGTCGCGCAGACCAACTTCATCATCAAGCGGAATGACATCGAGCATCCGTTCAACTTCATCATAGTGTAAAAAGGTGACTTGTTTTCGTGAGACCTTCGGCAGAATAATTTTATCAGGACTAAGGGCGGCGATGTCGCGTTGCGAGAGATATTTGAGAAAGCCACGAAGGGCGATTAAATGATAACTTTGGGTGATAATCGCGAGTTCGTCATCGTTGTCATTCTTATAACGATTCAACCAGAGTCGATACTTACGAATCATCTCTGTGGTAATCTTCTCAACAGTGGTATTATCTGTAAACTCAATAAAACGTTCAATATAGAGCTTATAATTCTCAGCCGTCTTAGCAGAGCGCCCCCCTTCAACTTCGAGGTGTTCGATATAATCCATGACTAACTCGGAGAGATACATACATCTAGCATAGCCTAGATGGACGACTATGGGTATAATAGACAGCAGTTAAACGACGATAGAAGGAGAAACCATGAGCGAACATTCAGAGAGCACTGTTCAAAAAACATTAATACTTTTCAAGCCCGATGCAGTGCAGCGCGGTCTTGTCGGTGAGATTCTGACTCGCTTTGAACGCGTTGGGCTCAAGATTATCGGCACGAAGATGATTGCGCCGGACAGGGAGCACTACTACAAGCATTACGAAGAAATTGGCCAAGTTATCACTCGTCGTGGTGAGGCGACGTTCAACAACGTACTCGATACGATGAACGAAGGACCGGTCATTGCGATGGTTCTTGAGGGCGTCGAAGCGGTCGAGCTTGTCCGTAAACTCGTTGGCTCGACTGAGCCAAAGTCATCAGCTCCAGGAACGATTCGCGGAGATTTTTCTCACATGAGCTACAGTTACGCCGACGGTGCCGATAAGGGTATTCCAAACCTGATTCACGCCTCGGGTGATCTTGCTGACGCCGAGAAGGAGATTCCACACTGGTTTCCTGCTGAAGAATTGTATGATTACTCGGCTCTTAACGAGAAGTTTACCCGTTAGTTGGTAGCGAACGACGGAAAACAGCGGCCGAAGGGGTCGCTGTTTTCATGGTACAATCTGTATATGTCCCGGTAGCTCAACTGGATAGAGTAGATCCGTCCTAAGGATATGGTTGCAGGTTCGACTCCTGCCCGGGATACCAAAGAATAAAGAGACTCGTCGAGTCTCTTTATTCTTTGGTTGGGTAAACAAGCCTACTTATACTTTCATTTCGTAGTGGTATAATACACCTATGACAAAAGCTACAAAAACAAACGTAACGCTTGATTTTGATGGACAACGCGATGGGGAAGAGCTTTTATTTGTTTTTCGTCGGCATATTATCGCCATGCGCAAAGGTTTTTACCTGTTTCTGATTCCGTTTGCAGTCTCAGCGATTCCACCGCTCGTTTGGCAGTCGAATCTCGTGCTCTTTTTACTTCCGGTGGCAGGCTTCGTCGTCGGACTCATCTTATTCTTGTACCACTATGTGATGTGGTATTTTACAATCTATATCGTTACCGACCAGCGCATCCGCCAAAATACTCAGCGTGGCTTTTTCGGGAAGGACGTGGTGGAGCTACGACTATCGAAGATTCAAAACATAAGCTATAATGTACCTGGGTTTAGTGGCGAAATGTTCGATTTCGGCACGATTGTCATTCAAACCTTTGTCGGTGATTTGGTGATTCATAAAGTAGGCCACCCTGACAAAATTTACAACGACCTACAAGACGCCGTTTCAACCGCGTTGGTTGATCAGAAACAAGGAGATTATGAAGAAGTTACTGCGTAAGTTAACGCCGAGTCGTGCGGCCAAAGCCCCGATTCCGACGCGCATCACTAACGAAACTGTCGCTGAGCATCGCGAGCGTATCTTAGCTGGTGGTCGCCGTTTTAAATATCCGATGCAGTACGCCAGGCATCGTTTAGTACTGACGACAATTTTGGTGTCGGTCGTGGCTGTTGTATTAATTACTGTCATTGGCTGGTGGCAGCTCTACCCAGTGCAAAATACCAGTACGTTCTTTTACCGGGTAACGCGTGCGCTACCGTTGCCAGTCGCGACCGTTGACAATGAGGCAGTGCGCTATAGCGAATACCTTATGTATTACAGTAGTTCGGCTCATTATTTACAAAAGAGTGAACAGGTTAATTTTCAGACCCCGGACGGGAAACATCAAAATAATTATATTAAGCGCAAAACCCTTGATATCGCTATTGCCAATACCTATGCCGAAAAGCTTGCACGGCAGCTTCATATTACCATCGACGGTAAGCGTGTTGATGAAGTCACCCAAAACGCCCGTAATACCTCAACTGACCGTATTTCTCAGGAAGTATATGATGCCTCGGCGCTGAGTATTCTAGGCTGGTCGCCAGACGAGTACCGACAGGATGTCCGCAGTAAACTACTTCTTCAAGACGTTTCTTTTGCGATTGATACCGCAGCCAAGCAAAAAGAAACGAAAGCGACACAACTACTCAAGCAGCAACCGACAATTGATTTTACCGCTCTGGCCACGCAGCTGGGTGGCGAGGGTGACGCGAAGGTAACGACTGGTATTTCTGGCCTGGTGCCTCTTGCCAATCAAGATGGCGGTCTGGCCGCAGCCGCAGCCAAGTTACAGGTTGGGCAAGTCTCGTCGGTCATCCGCACGACGGCAGGCGACGGCTACTATTTCGTGAAGGTTGTTGCGCTGAGCGCGACGCAGGTGAACTACGAATTTATGCGCATTCCACTGACACAGTTCAATACCCAGCTTGCAGCATTGAAGAAAGCTGGCAAAGTGCATGAGTATATCTCGATTCCAAGTGTTGATAATTAGAAATAATCCTTGAAGGAGCTAAAAATGTATACAGTACCAAATTTACCGTACGACTATGATCAACTTGGAGCTGCCATCAGCGGCGACATTATGCGGCTCCATCACGACAAGCATCACCAAGCCTATGTCGATAAATTGAATGCGGCCGTCGACGCTGCGCCAGCACTCCGCGAGCGTCCACTCGAGAGTCTCCTGACTGACCTGACGAGTTTACCGGAATCCGTCCGGATGGCGGTTCGCAACCATGGCGGTGGTCATTATAACCACAGTCTTTTTTGGCAGTGGATGTCACCGAACGGTGGCGGTGAGCCGACTGGCGAGTTGGCGGCTCAGATCGTAGCGCGCTACGGTAGTTTCCAAGGCTTTGTCGATGAATTTACGACAAAGTCACTCAGCGTGTTTGGTAGCGGCTGGGCCTGGTTACAGCCGAATATGGACATTTTGACAACGGCTAATCAGGATACACCGTTGATGCAAGGTCTCGACGCACCACTGCTTGGTCTCGATGTTTGGGAGCATGCGTATTACTTAGACTACAAAAACAAGCGAGATGATTATGTCAAAGCGTGGTGGGACGTCGTCAACTGGGACATGGTGCAAGAACGCTTTAGCGCAAAATAGAGCTTCACTTAAAAAAACATCGCTGACTTGCGATGTTTTTTAAGTAGGGGACTCGACCGGATTATCGCCGAGCCAGCTCGTCTCCTCCGCTTCCTTATTATCTCAAAAGTAAACTTTCAGATAATTTCGCTGCACTACGCGACCCGGCGCCCTTCGGGATAGTCGGTTCGAATCCGAATCGCAGATCCGGGCAAGAAAAAATACCATCATCTGATGGTATTTTTTCTTGGCGGACTCGACCGGATTTGAACCGGCGATCTCCTCCGTGACAGGGAGGCGTGATAACCCCTTCACTACGAGTCCACAGTATCTTTCGACTTTAAACATAATAGCAGTTTTTGGCCTCTGGCGCAACAGCTCTCATGGGCTTTTTTCGCCTCCCCGTGTTATCGTCCGCGCTTCACGCGGGCCGCAACACATCCTCACTCGGTAAAATACAAGCAAGCTTGTATTTTACTCTCGCTTCCTCGTGTTATAATAGCTAGGATGCAACCGTGCCGCTGTAGCTCAGTTGGTAGAGCGGCGCTTTCGTAAAGCGTAGGTCTCCGGTTCGATTCCGGACAGCGGCTCCACACATCGGTACGCGGGTATCGTATAGTGGTTAATATGCGACCTTCCCAAGGTCGAGAGCAGAGTTCGATTCTCTGTACCCGCACCACAAAAGCTATGAAAGAAAATATTATTACCGCTTTAAAACTTATTATCGTCGACCGTTTGGTGACGGTTCTTCTCAGTAGCTTCATTTTACTGTGCTTGGCGTACTGTCTCTACGTTGGCTTGTCGCTGCGTCCGAGTGACCTCCAGGTAGCGGTCCACTATACCTCGTTTGGCGAAACGAATTTTTACCGCGCGAAGTGGTACTATCTGCTATCATTTATCGTTTTCGGCCTTGGCCTGGCGGCGTTTCACACCATTCTGACGATTAAGTTGTACGTTCAAGAGCGCCGACAGATTGCACTCGCGTTTATTGGTCTGAGCTTTTTGCTGCTTCTGATTGCCTGGATTATGACCCGCTCAGTACTAAAGGTTGCTTTTTTATAATCTATGATTGACCTGGAAATTCCAATGGGTAAGCGCACTAAGCCGTATCGTTTCTTTGAAATGGCACCGGCACTCCTTAGCTATGGCGCGCTGCTATTACTTGTTGTTTTATCGTTTTTTAGTCCGATAGCGGCAGCGACCTATCTGTTGTTGATCATTATTACCGTGCTCGTCAAGGCGGTTGGTATTGCTACTCATACAATTGGTGGCCGCCAGCGGCTTGATAAAGCGCAGCGTATCGGCTGGCGTCGTCGGCTCGAACAGCTAGAAGACCCTGTGACCAGTAGCCACCGTGAGCACGGCGTCCAGTCTGACGGTTTCGGCTTCGAGGCCCATAAAGACAATCTCCAGCGCCTGGCTACTCACCCTGGTAACTATCCAAAACCCTCCGACATCTACAACACGGTGATTATTGCCGCATATAACGAATCATACGAGGTGATAGAGCCAACCATCCAGTCGGTGCTCGACACGACCTATGATAAACGGCATTTGATTGTTGTTTTAGCCTATGAAGAGCGCGGCGGCAAAGAGATTCACGAAACAGCCCTGCGTTTGCAAAAAAAGTTTGGTAATTCATTTTTCGCCTTCGAACTCGTCAAGCATCCAAAAGACTTACCCGATGAAGTCGTCGGCAAGGGTGGCAATATTACCTATGCCGGGCGTTACCTGCAAACCTGGATCGATAGCCAGGGAATTGCCTATGAAAACGTTATTATTACGACGGTCGACAGTGACAATCGCCCGCATGCTACCTATTTTGATTATGTTACCTATGAGTATATTGTGCACGATGATCGCAAGCGCTTGTCCTACCAGCCGGTCTCGCTTTTTTTGAATAATATTTGGGATGCACCAGCACCGATGCGTGTGATTGCGACCGGTAACTCGTTCTGGAATATTATTAGCTCGATGCGCCCACATACGCTGCGCAATTTCGCCTCGCACTCACAACCGATGGATGCGCTGGTGGAAATGAATTTTTGGAGTACACGCACGATTGTTGAAGACGGCCATCAGTATTGGCGCAGTTATTTCCATTTTGCGGGTGACTACGCAGTCACGCCGATTTATGTGCCAATCTATCAAGACGCTGTGCTGACCGATACGTATCGGGGGACGCTCAAGGCACAGTTTGTTCAGCTCCGTCGTTGGGCGTATGGCGCCTCCGACGTACCGTATGTCGCAACGCGTATCTTCACACGCGAACGTAACGTTTCGTTTGTGGGCGGACTTGGCCGACTGCTGCGTCTGATTGATGGCCATGTCACACTGGCGAGTATGGCTATTTTGGTGGCGGTTGGCGGTTGGGTGCCACTCCTAGTGAATAGTCATGCGGGCCTTGATATCGCAGCGCACCAGCTACCGGAGGTCGTCAGTCATATCCAGCAGGTGGCTATGGTCGGACTCTTCATTACTGTCTTTTTGAGCTTTAAAATGCTGCCGCCACGCCCAGCGCGTTATAAGCGCCACCGCTCAATTGGTATGGTCTTGCAGTGGTTTTTGATGCCATTTACCGCTATTATCTACAGCTCAGCCTCGGCCTTTAATTCGCAGACTCGACTCCTTTTAGGTAAATATCTTGATAAGTTTGACGTTACCGAGAAGGCGACTCGGGCTTCGATGGACCGTGCTCGCGCAGCGAAGGTCGCCCAGCGCGACGACGCGTCGAAGAAATAAGTTGGTGCTTGGCGGCGTATTGCACAGCTGCTAGCTCGTCAAACCGTTTGAGGGTCTGGTGGGTGACTGCCGCGATGTCATCGGGCGTGATGGTATTGATCTGGGTTGAAAGAGTGCTCTCGACTGTCTGAGCTAGCCACAGCGAGGCTTCTTTGGCTTGCTGTGCGTCATGCGCAAAAGCCGCTCCAATGCTGATAATTAATCGACCAAGGTTGAAGGCGGTCGTTCGACCATCGCCCGTATAGACGGGTGTATTGTCGGCTAATGAGGGTCGCTCTAATGTCGTAAAAGTCACTCCGCAATTGCTACAGGCCCGTCGTCGCCAGACGACGGGCTGTTTTTTATGGGGGCGAGAATTAGTAACACTCGTATTCGTGTGAAAACAATTTATACAAAACATGTCTATATATTGTCATACCGCAAGGTAAAATGCTAGTGGATAACTGATAAAAATTGGGGATATAAAAAGCACCCCTATAAAGAGGTGCTCGGATACGATAGCGCAGGGAGGTTAGTTGGTATCAGTACGGATACGAACTGCTTTTTTGGCTTCTTGCCACGTAACGTCATACTCAAATGAGAGTGGAAACTTGGCGAGAGCCGATGGTTTTGGAATTTGATCTTGTGCCATGGATTTATATTAGCATAAGCATCACATAAAGTCAATACCGACCATATGGCCGGCCTATGTCACATGTGATATATCTAATAGGTTATAAGCATAAGCAGAAGGGTGGATAACTTTTCGAGACTGTGGGTAACGTCTGTGTCTTTTTCGTAGAGCGTGTTGTTGCGCCTCAAGACTTTTTTGTATATACTCCCCATAACTCTATTGATTCAAAAACAAAAAAACAAAAAAATATAGACTCGGAGATACGATGATACTCAGTATACTTACACGTAAGGCGAAGAGCTTCCTAAAACAATACGAACAAAAGGATCCTGTCAGTTTTTCGGCTGCCCAGCAGGCAATCGGCGGTCTACTTATCATCGACGGCTTTATTGGTATTGATAATCCTTTTCAAGGAAAGAAACGTTCTGGTATATTTGGCACCTTGGTCGGAATAGTGGTCGGTATTATCTTCATGCTTGCGCCGGCTTTTATTGGCAATATGACCGGTATAAATGCCATGACTGCGACGACAAACGCGGTGGTTGTGGCAATGACACCTCAGCTATCGTCGACGTCAAATGGCGGGAACGCCTGTGCTTTAACGGTACGCTACACTATCGCAGGCAAGGAATATACGCAACCTTCTTCTATAAGTTCAAGTTCTAACTGTGCGCTTACCGCCGGTCAGACCGTGCCTATTAACTATAATCCGCAACAACCGGGTGCGTGGGTCTACGGTGCTGGCTCAATGGGTGG
>DHJF01000031.1:0-34307 GCA_002404195.1 Candidatus Saccharibacteria bacterium UBA4727
AGGTATTCAAGCCTACGCCCACGAGACCATCGAACGAGCAATGACACTTTATAGAATCAGTCATGTTGTACTGCGAGAACTGATCGGATCAACCACAGACTTTAATAGACAGGGCACGGAATGGTTTAACGCTGGCCATTATTCAATACGAGGCTGCCGCCAGCTTACTGCGACTCGACGCTATTGCAGCCAAACAACCTTATTTTGATAATCTCATCCCAGCGCAATACATGACACACTTACTGAAACTCGACGACCAAGCGAATTATTTTGATAAGGCACATACGAGGCTCATCAATGACCAACCGAATCTCTGCGACGTTATCGAAACTGTTACTAAAAAGACAGTCAGCACCAGCCGCTCGACCGTTGAACATGCACTACTGGGTGCGGCCGTTCAGCGCCAGATTGAAATGGATGCTATATACGACACACGTCACGAAATTATGCCGGGCATATATAGCGATTTAGAAGACTAACAGGCTACAATAGAGAGTAATGGATTTCACAACTCGCTACGCCAAACTCAACAGCGCTCAAAAACAAGCAGTCGATACAATCGACGGGCCGGTCATGGTTGTTGCTGGGCCGGGAACAGGTAAGACCGAACTGCTGAGTATGCGCGTGGCGAATATTTTGAAAAAAACAGACACGCTACCAGAAAATATCCTCTGTTTAACCTTCACCGAAAGCGGTGCCAGTGCTATGCGCGGGCGACTCAGCCAGATTATCGGCAAAGACGCTTTTAAGGTTGCTGTTCACACCTTCCACAGTTTTGGCGCCGAAGTGATTAACCAGAACAGCCAGTATTTTTATCATGGCGCGCATTTCCGGGCGGCCGACGAGCTCAGCAGCTATCAACTGCTTTCGACGATTTTCGATGAGCTCGACCATAACAATCCGCTCGTCAGTAAAATGAACGGTGAGTACACCCACATTGGCGATACGCTGACAACTATTTCTGAACTGAAACGGAGCGGCCTGACGAGTGACGAATTACTCGATATTATTGATGCCAACGATATCCTTATGACAGCCGTCGAACCGCTTTTTGCAATCATTTTTGCTGAAAGATTATCAAAAACGACCGCCAGCCAGCTCGAACCACTGATTGAGATTATCCGCGCCGCAACCGTACCGCTGGCGCTGCCCACTATCGTACCGCTTGGCAAGGTGATGAGCGATAGCCTCGACCACGCCCTCAATCAGGCAGCCGAGACCAACTCCACTAAACCCGTAACCGCCTGGCGTAACAGCTGGATGAAGAAAAATGAGGTTGGGCAGTTTGTCTTTACCGCCCGTGAGCGCCAAGCGAAATTACGAGTCGTCTGTAGTATTTATTATAACTACCTCCTACGCATGCAGGCAGCCGAACTCTACGACTTCGACGATATGATTATGCGCGTCGTCCATGCCATGGAAATCTTTCCGGAACTACGCTTTAACCTCCAAGAAAAATTCCAATACATTATGGTTGATGAGTTTCAAGATACCAACCTGGCGCAAATGCGCATTCTCTATAACCTGACAAATAACGAGGTGTCAGGCGGGCAGCCGAATATCCTGGCGGTTGGCGATGATGACCAGGCCATTTATAGTTTTCATGGCGCTGACATTAGCAATATTATTAATTTTCGCGATCTGTACACCGGTGTACGAATTATCACCCTCACCGACAATTACCGCTCAACCGAACCAATCCTCACCGCAGCGCGCGAAGTTATTACCCAGGGAAACGAACGGCTGGAAAGTATTATTGAAGGCGTTAATAAGCAACTCGTGGCACATACCAGCGCCACGACGACAGTTGAGTTACACGCCGCCGAGACCGTTGGCGACGAGCGTCAACAACTCGTTGAATCGATTACCGCGCGTCTGCAAAACGGCGAAGCGCCTGAATCGATCGCCGTACTGGCGCGACGTCATCATGAGCTGATCAGCCTACTGCCATATTTTAGTGCAGCCAGCATCGCCGTCAACTATGAACGGCGCGACAACGTACTCGATATTGCGCCGATAATGCTGCTTGAGACGATTGCAAAAGTTGTGGTTGCCCTATTTGAGCGGCAACACAAACAAGTCGAAGCGCTGTTACCGGAATTATTGGCGCACCCGGTGTGGCAATTCGCACCTCAAGATATTTGGAAGCTCAGCTTAACCGCCTACAACCAACATTCGTCATGGATGGAAGTCATGGCGACCACACCGACGTTTATACCATTTCAAACTTGGTTAGTCGAACTTGCCGCGCAGGTGCCGCACACACCACTCGAACAATTGCTCGATACTATTTTTGGTCGATTTGATGCGCAGGTTAGTGACAGCGAAACCAGTGAAGCACTTGACCCATTCGAAGAAACGCCACTGCCAAAATTTATCTCACCGCTCCAAGATTATTATTTTCCGCATAGCAAACTGCAAACCGCGCCCGATGAATATCTCGTTTATCTAGAGGCCCTGCGCACCATTCGCAACAAGCTGCGCGAATACCAACCAGGCGAAACGCCAACGCTGCAAACATTCTTGGCATTCATTGGCCTGCATCGCCAGCTCGGTAGTAGCATTACGAGTATCCGACCGCATGTCAGCGTGCAAGCTGGTGCCGTCAATCTCATGACCGCGCATAAGTCAAAGGGCCTGGAGTTTACAACCGTCTACCTGCCGGGCGCTATCGATACTGCGTGGGGCGAACGTGTGCGCAGTCGTAACCGCCTCATTAATTACCCCGAAAATTTGCCGCTCTCACCAGTCGGCGGCAGCCTTGATGAGCGCTTGCGTTTATTCTTCGTTGCGATGACGAGAGCAAAACGGAACCTGATCATTAGCTACAGCCTCGCGAACGAAAACGGCAAAGGCACCCTTGGCGCCAGCTTCTTACTGGACACGAGTCTACAGGCTGAGACTACCACCACAGAGCACACGCCAGAGCAACTCATTGCTAGCGCCGAACAACGTTGGTATGAGCCGCTCGTTTCACTCTCGCACGCCACTATGGAGTCGCTGTTGCAGCCAATGCTCGAAAATTACAAACTCAGCGCCACCCACTTAAACAACTTCCTCGATGTTTCTCGTGGCGGCCCGGAAGCATTTTTATTGAACAATTTACTGCGCTTTCCGCAGGCAATGGGCCCAGCCGCCGCCTATGGTTCAGCCGTGCACGAAGCCCTGCAACACACCCACGCGCACCTCATTGCTACAGGTGAGCGACGACCAATCGAGGATGTCTTGCACGATTTTGAGCAAAGCCTCCATGGCCAGCACTTATCTGAAAGCGACTT
This sequence comes from Candidatus Saccharibacteria bacterium UBA4727, assembly GCA_002404195.1. Taxonomy (GTDB): domain Bacteria; phylum Patescibacteriota; class Saccharimonadia; order Saccharimonadales; family Saccharimonadaceae; genus UBA6022. The sequence goes on from DHJF01000031.1 coordinate 3,279, forward strand.
CGCTCATTATTTACAAAAGGGCAGTGACGCCTTAACGATATTCCTCGGGGCCACGTATGATTCATTTAGCGGTTCCCAAAAAACCGAACTCAACTTTTCGAACCAACACGTCGACGTTGGCGGCGCCAAACTAAACGGCTCACTCGACTTAGTCGATATCGACGAGACGGAAAAGACAATTGTCATCACCGACTACAAAACGGGCAAACCCAGCCGCAATTGGACAGGCAAGACCGACTACGAAAAGATAAAGCTGCACAAGTACAAACAGCAGCTGATGTTCTACACACTCCTTGTTCAGGGTTCGCGTGACTACCACCGCTATACGGTCACGAACGGCTGCCTGCAATTCGTCGAACCGACAACGAGTGGTGAGATTCTTCGGCTCGAAGAAGTTGCAAGTACTGAGGAGTTAGAACGTTTTAAGCGACTCGTCAGTGCCGTGTGGCAAAAAATCATCACACTTGATTTGCCCGATACGAGCGCCTATTCACAAGACTACAAAGGTATGGTCGCGTTCGAGGCTGATTTGCTTGGTGAAGATAAAGTAGAGTAATAGTAATTTCGAGCCCGTCATTCTGGATCAAATCCAGAATGACGGGCTACGGTAAAAACTATTGACATACAACATAAAATGCGCTATTATAGGCATCGTGAGTTTGCACTATTTGAGCCTTGTGGTTCGTAGCGCAAGCTACGCACATTGACAGGAATAGTGCAAATGCGCCGTTAGGCCGCCGTTCATAGAGCGCTATGCTCTCCTGGTTGTTACCCCCATGACACACCTTGAGGGGCAGAAGCCCATGAACGGCATTAAAGGCGAGCCTCGGACTCTACGCCCCCACGTAGGGTTCGAGGTCTCGTCATCGAGTTGTAGCGCAGCTTGGTAGCGCGCCGATTAGCAATAATCGGAGGTCACTGGTTCAAATCCAGTCAGCTCGACTGGAGCCGGCAAGTTATTCTCAGATGCCCACTCGGGCATCTGAGAATACTCGTTCGGCTCCGCCAACTTTCCTAAATGGAGAGTCCCAACAACACCTTTGAAAGGGTGCGTGGTACCAGTGGCAACAACACAGCAGATGCTCGATGCAGCAAAAATCAAGCCGGGTAACCGGACCTTGACAGAGCAGGGCTACGTCGATGCAGGCAAGAACGCCGGCATCCAGTCGGTCAAGAACGCCGACTTCAAAGCCAAGGAAGAGCAGAAAGTCCACGGCAAGTAGAACCCACCGATGTGGTGCGGGGCTATACGCCCCGCACCACATCAACGAAAATGCACTATTCCTGTCCGTCAAACAGTTTTCATAATCAACAGATTGTGGCAAGTGTTTGACGTTTTATTTTAGTCAAAAATATGCGATAATAGTGTATACACTAAAACAAAATATTCCGGGAGTATCTGATGACAGCAGAGACCTTACAGTCAACAAACTACAATAACAACGAGCAACTAAGCCCGGAAGAGCTCGAGCAAGACCGCGTAAGAATAGTTGAGCGGGCAATCGCCAAGCGCACGATTGATCTCTGTACCGACAGAGGATATAACTTTGGGGACCCCGAAGTAGCACTCGCTCGCGCTGACACCACAGCAAATATCGACTAACACCTATTTATGAACAACTTTTGGCACGATTTACCACGACCTTTCTTTATTCTGGCTCCAATGGAGGCAGTAACTGACGTGGTCTTTCGCCACGTGGTCGTGCATGCCGCCAAACCCGACACGATGATGACCGAGTTCACCAACGCCAGCAGCTACTGCAGCCCGAAAGGCGAGCATAGTACGCGCGGCCGCTTGGCCTTTACAGCCGACGAGCAGCCGATGATTGCCCAGATTTGGGGCAACAGGCCTGAAGAGTTCACGAAAATGGCTCTAGGGCTCGCCAAAATGGGCTACAAGGGCATTGATATCAATATGGGATGCCCAGACAAGTCTGTCGTGAAGACTGGCGGCAGCGGCCTTATCTGCCGTCCAGAACTGGCAGCGGAACTGATTGCAGCCGCTAAACTTGGTGGGTTGCCGATAAGCGTGAAAACTCGCCTTGGCTACAGTAGTGTCGATGAGTGGCGCGACTGGCTAACACACTTACTACAACAAGATATCGCCAACCTCACCGTTCACCTGCGGACCCGCAAAGAAATGAGCAAAGTCGACGCGCACTTCGACCTGATTCCTAAAATTAAAAAACTACGTGACGAAATTGCCCCGCAGACACTCCTAACGATCAACGGTGACGTCCGCGACAGACAGCACGGCGAGGAGCTCGCTCGACAGTATGGCATCGACGGCGTGATGATTGGCCGTGGTATTTTTACCAATCCGTTTGCCTTTGAAACTACCGCGCGCGAGCACAGCAGGGAGGAGCTCGTTGAACTTTTACGGCTTCATCTTGATTTGTTCGACCAGTATTCCACCGATCTTGAACCACGTCGCTTCGAACCACTCAAACGGTTCTTTAAGATATATATTCGTGATTTTCCCGGCGCCAGTGAACTTCGTGAAAAATTAATGCATACAAAAAGCACCCATGAGGTGCGTGAATTATTAGATAGCTGACAAGCAGAAAGAGCGGGGGAGTTGAGGTAGCGGCGGGAATGCCGCTACCTCAACTTTATGCCTCGTGAGCGTGGCCCTTTGCCTCCTCGGCGTCGAGATGAATATACTCGGCGCCTGCAAGCTCGGCGATACGCTCCATGAGACTGCGTGTCTGCACTGAACGAGCATGTCCTTTGAAAAGGTGAGGTTCATAGAAATACATCGGCTCCCCGATGATCACTGTGATCATCGCGCCGGGGCGCACATATCGCAACCAGCCGAACAAACGTGCCACCGACCCTGGGACCCACTTAGGTATATGGATCTCCCGCGGCTGTTTCGGGTTAGCAACCTCCGTACCAATGACCGCCACCGGAATAACTGGCACACCGGTCTGCCAGGCTACCTCGATAACACTTGCTTTACCCTTGTAGACCGCGTCACTGCCCGGTACTCGCGTACCTTCGGGGTGAATACCAGCTCCACCACCCGAATCGACTATCTCATTCATGGTTTTGATGGCTTTTCGTCCCGCCCGTCGATCATTTCGATCAACTGGACGAGCAACAATCCGGAAAAAAGTCCGCATAAGCCAACCTTTTACACCGGAACCAGTGTAATACTCACTCTTCGCCAAGAAGGTGATGCGCCGCCAGGTCAGCAACTGCATCAAAAATGAATCAACAATCGCCCTGTGGTTAATCGCCACAATAAAACCACCTCGGCGTGGAATATTTTTCCGTCCTATAAATGCGATACGAAACACTCGCCGCAAAAGGAATCCAATAACACATCGAAGGATCCAGTACATCGCACTCTCACCACCTTTCGTGGCTCAATTCCTGCTTGTCAACGAACGGCATCGCTATTTTACAATACCACTGTTACTAATTATAAAATATTGCGCATTTTATAGCAAGTAGGTCATGCGTTTTGGTATACTAAAAGCAGTATGGCATCACCCGAGAAGAAACCTGGGTTACCGACCGTCACGGAAGATGACATTGCAGCCGTGTTTGGCGCCGACGCCGTAAGCTCAGACGCGATCGAGCGCTGGAACGAACTATTACTCAAAGATCCGTCATTAGCATTCGAAATTCGTGACCGTGCCTATGCCGAAGCAACACTCATCCACAGGGGCAACGAATCAAGCGATCAGCAGGCGTATCGCTTGATGCATATTGCAACCTATGTGATTGCAATTTTGGAAAATGCTGCGCAGCGTGAACGCACCGAAAAGATTCGGCGCACTACCTCGCTACCGTTTAGCGACGATGGCGACGACGCAAGTCAGCCACTTTAAGGCGGGTGGTATGGCGATCAACTAATTGATGTGCCTGTTCGAGCTCAACCTGGCTCTTAGCGCTGTCACGCATCGCAAGCGCGCGGTCGAGTGCGGTTTGACTTTCGGCTTCGATAATATCGTCACCGCTCTCAGCTTCATCAACCAGAATACGGACGTGCATCTGGGAGACTTCAAGTACGCCGCCACTAATAGCAAAGTACTCAAGCTGATCGTCGGCGTCACCTTTTTTGTGACGGACGGCAATCGCACCAGGCACGGCAATGCCGACCAATGGTTCGTGGCCGGGAAAAATCGCAATTTCACCGGCCGCTGTTGGTACCATCACCTCGTAAACATCTTGGTCAACTTTTTTGCCAAGCAGGGTAACAAGCTCTAGGTTCATCATCGCCTAGTCCTTCTTGTCAGCGAGACTGCCGCCAACCATGTAGAACCAGCTCTCTGGCTTGTCGTCGTACTTACCAGCGAGAATCGCCTTGGCATCAGCAATTGTGTCAGCTAGCTTGATGTACGCGCCTGGCGTACCAGTAAATTGCTCGGCTACGTAGAACGGCTGCGCAAAGAAGCGTTGCAGGCGTCGAGCTCGGCCAACTGTTTGCTTTTGATCGTCTGACAATTCTTCCATACCGAGGATTGCGATGATATCTTGCAGCTCTTTGTATTGCTGGAGGACACGCTGGACTTCAAGTGCAACGTTATAGTGCTCTTCGCCAACGACTTCAGGGTCGAGGCTGTTTGAGCTACTGTCAAGTACATCAACGGCAGGGTAAATACCGATTTCTGTCAGGGCGCGGTTCATCACGATGGTCGCATCAAGGTGAGCGAAGGTCGTCGCTGGCGCTGGGTCAGTTAAGTCGTCGGCTGGCACATAGACAGCTTGCACAGAAGTAATCGAACCTTTTTTCGTACTGGTGATACGTTCTTGCAGGGCACCCATTTCTTGTTGCAGGTTTGGCTGATAGCCCACCGCAGATGGAAGACGTCCAAGCAGAGCTGAAACTTCAGCGCCAGCCTGCGTGTAGCGATAAATATTATCGATAAAGAGCAGCACGTCTTTACCTTCGTCGCGAAATGATTCTGCCATGGCAAGACCAGCCAGGGCGACACGAAGACGTGCTCCAGGTGGTTCGTTCATCTGGCCGAAGACAAGACTTGTCTTACCAAGCACACCGGCGTCAGCCATTTCGTGGTACAGGTCGTTGCCCTCACGAGTACGCTCACCGACACCAGCAAACACTGAGTTACCAGAGTGAAACTTGGCGATGTTGTTAATCAGCTCTTGGATGAGCACGGTTTTACCAACACCAGCACCAGCGAAGAGGCCGGCTTTGCCACCCTTAGTTAGTGGGGCGATAAGGTCGATAACCTTGATACCGGTTTCGAGAATCTCAGTTTTGTTCGCTTGCTCAGAAAGAGCGGGCGGTTCGCGGTGAATCGAAGCGCGTTTTCCTGTTGGCGCAGGCTTACCGTCGATAGGGTCACCTACTACGTTAAACATACGGCCCTGGGTGTCGGCACCAACTGGGACGCTAATCGGTGCGCCCGTTGCGATGACGTCGTCACCACGCTTCAAACCGTCGGTGCTGCTCATGGCAATGGCACGAACTGTGCGCTCGTCAAGGTGCTGTGCAACTTCGAGGGTAATCGTTTTTTTGTCATGTTGAATTGTCAGTGCATCGTACATGCCTGGCAAATTCTTATCATTAAATTCAACATCTACCACGACACCAACAACTTGGATAACGTGGCCGATGCCCGTTTGTTCTTTACTCATCATTGTCTCCTTATTACTCATTGAGGGCCTCTACGCCACCTGATATTTCTGCTAATTCTTGGGTAATTGCCGCCTGGCGGGCTTTGTTCATGGCGACGGTTAGGTCGTCTGCCAGGTCTGATGCGTTGTCGGTGGCGTTCTTCATGGCGAGCATTTGCATGCTATATTCGCTGGCTTTTCCGTCAAGGAAGGCTTGGAAAATTTGCGCGCCAATCAAGCGGCGGGTAACGGCATCCAGTACAGCTTCAGCTGATGGCTCATATAATGCATCGCGAACACTGCTCGACACTTCAGTCTCGGTAAAGCCGGCCGGCAAAATACGTGCCGTCATCACTTGTTGGTTGATACCGCTGATAAACTTCGCGTAAATGACATCGACGGCGTCGACATTGCCAGAAATAAACTGCTCAATTGCCGTATCGAGCAGGGCGCGCAGCTGGCTAGCCGACGGATTGTCAGCCAGGTTTTCGTAGGCGCCGAGTAATTCGGTATCTTTCAGGCGCGTCACAAATTGCGACACCTTACGACCAACTGCAATCGTCTTATTAGCAACCTTCTGCTTGTCATCAGCTTGTAACTCACGAATATAAGCCTTGGCAATGTTCGCATTGTAAGCGCCAACCAGACCTTTGTCGGCTGCAATCACAATCAACAGACGTGATTTGACCGTTCGCTGCTCAAACAACGGATGTTGCTTGGTTTCACCCTGGCTCGCCAGGTAGGTCAGCAACTCGTTGGCAGCTTGCGAATACGGCGTCGCTGCCTTGTCGGCATCTTGGGCGCGGCGCATTTTGCTAGCCGCGACCATTTGCATCGCCTTAGTAATCTGCTTGGTGCTTTTTACCGAGCGGATTCGCGATTTAAGTTGCTGTTGAGAAGCCATGAGCTATTACTCCTCAAAACCCTTAGCGCTCGAAATGGCAGCTTTTGCGATGACTTTCAAGATATCATCGGCCGGCTTGTCGCCCTTGGTGAGCGTACGCATGACATCTTTATGGTCAGCCCAGAGACGTGTCAGCATAGCTGCCTGAGCGTCTTTAATCTTCACCACAGGTACTTTGTCGTAGTGACCGTTTGAAACAGCGTAAATACTCGCAACTTGCTCCCAGACACTGGCTGGCTGGTACTGAGCTTGTTTGAGCAGCTCTGTCAGGCGTTGGCCACGTTCGATTTGTGATTTCGTTTCAGCATCAAGATCACTACCGAACTGCGCAAAGCTAGCAAGTTCACGGTACTGTGACAGACCGAGCTTCAGGTGGCCACTGACAGATTTAACGGCTTTGGTTTGCGCCGCGCCACCAACACGTGAGACCGACAGACCAGCTGAAATCGCCGGACGAATACCTTGGTAGAAGAGGTCTGTTTCCATAAAAATCTGACCGTCAGTAATCGAAATCACGTTAGTTGGAATGTAGGCGGAAATATCGCCAGCCTGGGTTTCAATAATTGGAAGAGCAGTCAAGCTACCAGCACCAAGATCGTCGCTTAGTTTCGCTGAACGCTCAAGTAGGCGAGAGTGCAGGTAGAAAACATCACCAGGAAAGGCTTCGCGGCCTGGTGGACGACGGAGCAAGAGCGACATTTGACGGTAAGCTACAGCGTGCTTAGTAAGATCATCGTAGATCATCAGGGCGTGCTGTTTGTTATCGCGGAAATATTCACCCATGGCCGTGCCGGCGTATGGCGCCAGGTAGAGTAGTGAGGCTGGGTCGCTTGGACCAGTCGCCACAATGATGGTTTGTTCCATGACACCCTCAGCCTTGAGGCGGTCAACCAGGCGGGCAATCTTTGACAGCTTCTGACCAATCGCCACGTAGACGTTGACCACGCCAGTATTTTGCTTGGCTTGGTTAATCATCGTGTCAATGGCGATGGCCGTTTTACCGGTTTGACGGTCACCAATAATCAGCTCACGCTGGCCGCGGCCGATGGGGAACATGGCGTCGATGGCCATAATACCGGTCATCAGTGGTTCGTGGACCGACTTACGACCCATCACACCGATAGCTTCGCGTTCCACGAGTCCAGTCAATTTGGTTTTAATCGGACCAGCACCATCAAGCGGGCGACCGAGCGGGTCAACCACGCGACCCAAAAGCTCTGGGCCAACCGGGACTTCTAGCGTCGTCCCTTTCAAGCGGACCGTATTACCGGCTGATACGTTGGTATCGCTACCGAGCAGTACTGCACCAATTTCGTCTTCCATTAAGTTCAATGCAAATGCTTCAACGATACCGTCCTTGGTTTCGATTTCAAGCATTTCCGAAAAGCCGGCTTCACGTAGGCCGTGCACCCAAGCGACACCGTCGCCAATACGAGTCACCACGCCGACGTCTTCAAGACCTTCGGTTGTCTCAAGCCCTGCAATTGCGTTGCGCAATTCGCTCGAGAGTTCTGTTATTGCAATATCTGCCATGTCAATTCCTCTTTCTCTTACAGTTGTTTCGCCCGCAGGGCTGTTAATTTATGTCGAATCGTTCCGTCAAATCGGCGGCCGGGAATATCTACCCGCAGACCACCGAGCAACGTCGGGTCGATTGTCTCGCGCAGTTCAACGCTCGTAGCGCCGACAAGCTTGGCTATTTCCGCTTTGATGCTATCGTCAATCGGAAAGGCGCTTGCGACATCCGCCACAACCACGCCGCGATCAGCCAGTGTCGCCTCGATGTCGCGCACCAGCAACTCTTGCTCACGCGTACGGCCGGACGCTACCAAATAGGCGGCAACTTCCCGCAGGACTGCGCTACGAGGCTGGCCGCCCAATAATTTATCGGCAGCATAGGCAGCAATGCGACGACGAGACAATCGTAATGCCATCGTCTACAAAGCTTCCTTGACAGCCGACGCGATCACGCCACTGTCTACTTTAGCGGTGACCGTTTTGCCAATCACTTTTTCAGTGGCGAGCGCCACGAGTTCGAGTGTTTCGTTATGAAGCATTTTTTTCGCAGCCAGAATATCTTTGTCGAGCTGAGCATGTGCTTCCGCGACAATGCGCTCAGCTTGATTCTTTGACTTTGCCTCGGCCGCCTCAAGTGCGGCCGTCGCTTCTTCTTTCGCTGTCACAACAATTTCAGAGGCATCAGCTCGTGCTTGCTTCATCAACTTCGTGATTTCAGCTTTTGCCTCGGCCGCTTTTCTCTCAGCTTCGACCGCAGCTTTTGTACCGGCTTCGATTGCATCTTGACGAGCGTCAATCGTTTTCATGAAGATAGGGTAGATGTATTTACCACAAAACCACACCAAAATAATGAAAGCGACAATCTGAAAAATCAGCATCTTTATGTCAATGCCAAGCGCACCAAGAATGCCGTGTGACTGGGCACCCGTTTCTGCAAATTGCGTAAATATAGTCATTGCGTTAGCGTTACCGTTTCCTAGATGAATTTCGCAATAATGGCAACAACGATACCGATAATAGCTAGCGAGTCCGAGAAGACAATAGCGGTAATCATCAACGTACGAATGTCGCTTAGTTTTTCTGGGTTACGGCCGAATGCGTTAAGTGCGCCGGCGCCGATAAAACCAACACCCATTGCAGCACCAAGTGCAGGTAGAGCGTAGGTCAGTCCGAAAGCTAATTTATCCATAGTATTATTTCTCCTTGTAATTGTTTACTTAAATTGTATCATTCTCTTACAGCCACAGCCGGTTCGGCAAGGTGAGCAGAAGGGGAATGGTCGGTGGGAATAGCCGTATGATCAGGCTCGGGAACAGTGCCGCCGTGAATATCAATGGCGAGGGAAGTGAAGATCAAACTGAGAATAAAGAAAACGTAGGCCTGCACTAAACCGATAAACAACTCGAAAGCCATAAAGAACGGCAGGGTAGCAATCGAGAAGTAGCTAGTCAGGACGGCGATAATGAGTAGCAGTACTTCGCCGGCGAAACAGTTGCCAAACAAACGCAGTGACAGCGAAAGTCCGCGCGAGACTTCGCCAATGAGTTCCAGGAAACCTTCAAAGGCACCAAGTGGATCCTTGAACGGATTGCGCAGGTAGCGGCCGATGTTACCAAAAACACCGTGACGGCGAATGGCATAAACTTGCACCATCACCATGGTGATAATCATAATTGCCAATGTAAAGTTGAGGTCGGCGGCTAAGCTACGAAAAATAGGAAAGCCGTTATACGTAATTGACCCTAGGCCAGGGATAACACTCAGCCAGTACGAAATAAGTACGAAGAAGAAAATCGTCAGAGAAAGTGGGGCAATCTTGCGAGCCACGACTTTGTCAGGCACAACACTATCAACAGCGCTCAGCATGCCTTCAAAGGCCCACTGCACCAGGCCCACGAAGCGGTTGTATTTACCGCGTTTGATCATGCCGGCGACATACAGAAAAATCGACAAAAAAATAACCAGGCCAATGGCGCCCAACACAAGAGCGTTGGTGATAGGAAAGCCGGCAACAGTAAACAGCGTCTCAGCGCCGAGACTAATATGAATGCCAGTCATTGCAAATTGATTCATCATTTCTTTTTCACCCTTTGTAGTTGTTGTCGAACAAGTAGCGTGGCAAGCACAATTCCAATAGCCATAGCGATGCTCATAATCCACGGTGTCGAGTGGAGCCATTTATCAGCCAGCAGGCCGATGATGGTAAGGCCGATAATCGGAAGAAACATGCGCCACGTCGTATCTGCCATTGTCATAATCAATAAAATGACCGTCGATTTATTCGGCGGCACTGGTGTGATATCACTATCGTTTTGTGATTTACCCATTACTCATATACTATAGCAGGAGAAGGATACTTTGCCAAGATGCCCCGAAAAAACAATACGCCTCCGCATCAAAAATTTAAGCTTAATTTAAGTTGTGGTCAAAAGCGTCCGTTCGCGACCGAAAAGCTCGCCCAGGCAGCGGCCGAACACCAAATGCTCGTCAAGCCAACATTGGAACTCAGCGTCTACCCCTGCCCAATCTGTCATAAATGGCACCTCACGCGGCGAGAGCGCGTCGACCAATAGACCGACTCGTACGACTTGGTATCGTCGTCGTCTTTTTTTGTGTATAATGTATAGTAAAGTAAATAGAGAAAAGGGAACTATATCTTATGAGTGACGCAGCACAAATCACTATCTACAGCACGACATGGTGCGCATTTTGCAAAACAGAGAAACAATATCTTGATAAATTAGGTATCGCTTTTGTTGAAAAAGACATCGAAGCCGATAAAGACGCTTACGAAGAGCTAATGGCGAAAAACGGTGGCGCTTTCCAGGGCGTTCCTGTCACCGACATCGCCGGCGACCTTGTTCTTGGTTTTGACCGCGCGAAAATCGATAGTCTCATCAAAGAGAAGAACATCCAGCCCGTCGCTGCGTAAGCACGACATTCATCTTAAAAAGCCACCCATTGCGGTGGCTTTTTGCTTTCACTTGCCAGCTGCCGCCACAAAGAGTATAGTTTGGCGTACCTATGAGCAATTCCGAATCCCAGCCTAAGCCGAACGTCGATGACATAAAAGGCAACTACGTTGATGTCTCCATTATTGAGCCTGCGGACTTCCGCAGCTATCTTGAGACAGAGACAAGCTTTAAGTCACTCTATTCCAGCATCTACGCCAAAGAACTACCACACCCCGTGTATGACGCCCAAATTGGTTATGTCCAGACAGACGGTGATGTCGGCATCGAAGGCGATTTGCATTTTCGTCCCAGCGCCATCTACCTGGACGATACGAAACCCTGGCAAGACGTTCTTAGTAGTACGATCAAGGGCACACTTATTGACAACGGCTACGACACCTATACGCTTCCCCACGAGCTGTACGCACTTCATATCCCACTCAGTGCAGACTATGTTGCCCACCTTAAATTGACAAGCGAGACGCATCAATGTTGCGTCGAATTGAGCCTGGAGCGTATCTACGAACTCGAGCATGAGTTAGGGGAAAAAATCGCCAAGACATCGCCAGAAACGCCCGATACCTACAAGCTTTTCAAAGATTTTACTACTATCTGGGCGAGTACTATCGACGCGGTCGTCAACGAATACGGTCATCAGAAAAAGAAGCAGCCGATCGCACAAATTACACTGACAGCGCCTCGCCAACCTCAGTCAGTTCATACGGCCGAGGAAATTGCTGAACAGCAGGAAATGCTCGAATCTTCATTTCCGGAAATTGAGCGCCACGCAAGTTCTCGTCAGTCATTCCGTATGCTTGGCGGCCTGGAATATCCAAAACAGCAACTTCAAAACATTGTTGATACGTTTAATGATCCGGTCGGGGCAGAGATGTACGGTATTTCAGCCAGTCACTTTATGCTCTACGGCCCATCCGGCACCGGTAAAACCAGTCTGGTTGAAGCCCTGACGGGTGAAATCACCGGAGCAGCACTCCAGCATGTTGCATCGAGTGACATTATGACGGGAGTCGTCGGGCAATCCGGCACAAATCTAGCTGCAATTTTTGACGAAGCATTTACCCATACTGAGCCCTACATTTTATTTTTTGATGAATTCGATGCCATCGCCGGTAAAGATAATAACGACTCAGTTTCCCACGTCGAGGTAAAGAAGCTGCTTAATCAATATATTATAGCTGCGACAAAAAACCACCCCAACATTATCATTGCAGCGGTGACCAATCTTGACCCTCATCAAATTGAAGATTCTCTCATTCGCTCTGGCCGATTAAAGAAGATCGGCGTGGCGCTCCCTAGCGCAAATGAGCGTTCTGATATTTGGGCCGCCGTATTAACACGGTCCTTTATGGATTTCACCCGTCAAACGACCATCGCAGTCGATAGTACAAGCGGCGACATTCGCGACGACCAGCAGTTCATACCTTACGCAAAAGATATTGATCCTTTAGCCCTATCCCTCCAAACAGACGGCATGACAGGTGCAGATTTTGAGCAGATTCTGCTTAGCGCTCGACATATTTGCTACAAACACTACAAGCAGACAGGGGAGAGTCGCCAAGTCAGTCAAGCTGATCTTGTACGGGCGATACAGGAATTCAGCTACTAAGCGCTGCCGATTTGCAGCACGTCGCCACCGAGGGCGTCACGGAAGTAGCCATCGTGACTGACATATAGGGTCGCGCCGGCATACTTCGCCAAGGCGGTTTCGAGCTCTTCAATACTTGGAAGATCCAAGTGGTTGGTTGGCTCGTCGAGAATCAACAGCTGTGGGTCATTTGCGAGCATGGCAATCAGTTGGAAACGAGCTTTTTGACCACCAGACAGACGCGAAACAGGTGTTTTGCCGTCGCCTTCAGTAAACAAATAATCGCTGAGTAAGTTACGGATTTTGGTGGTCGTAATCGATAAGTTGCGGTCGAGGTACATCTTTTCGATGGCGGCCTCGAGCGACAATGTAAAGTAGGTCGGCGCGACTTCTTGTTCGTAGACACCAATGCGCATGTGATGGTCCAGCGTCACATCGCCGGCAAAATGCGTGGCAGTTTTGTCGCCGAGCAAGGCTTTGATTAGCGTGGTTTTACCCGCACCGTTTCGGCCACGAATCTCCAGCGCTTCGCCTTCACGCAGGTCGATATTCGCGCCGGTAAATAGGGGAGTATCGCCATAGCCCAAACTTAAATTCTTGACATTGACCAGCACATGTTTAGAGCGACTTTCGTCGTCTTTCAGATTCATGCGAATATTCTTGGCCTTGAATTTATCGTACTGCGCCGCAACTTTGTAGTTGAGGTTAGCGGCCGATTCTTTATCAATCCAGAAGGTTGGTTTTTCTTTCGCCTGTAGTTCACCCAACTCTTTACGCGACGTCTCTTCGAGGCGCTTAAACTTCTGAATCGTGCCCGGGTTACGTGATTTTTCCTTCAGGCGTTGGTAGTCAATCACTTTGGCTTTTAAGTTGACGATGCGCTTTTCGATCATTTCGAAATCATTCATCTGCGTACCAGTACTGACGGCATTTTGCTTGAGGTAGGCATTGTAGTTGCCTTTGTAGCTGGCATTGTCGCCGTCTTTGAGTTCGATAATACGGTCGACCTCATTCAGGACATCGCGGTCGTGGGTAATAACCAACATGCCTTCGCGGGCGCCTTGCATCCAGTCAATAAACTGGGCTTTTGCCACGTAGTCCATGTGGTTGGTTGGCTCGTCAATCAGCGCTAAATCAGCGTGCGAGTGCATAATCTTCACAATTTCAATCAAGCGTTTTTGGCCACCCGAAAGGGTCGTAAACTGGCGATGGGCAAGGTCTGGCAACTGAAAGTTTGTCAGCTCGCGCTCAATCTGCTCTTCGATTTGATAAAAGCCTTTGTCATCGAAACGCATCAAGGCCTGTGTATATTCGTCAATTAATTTCATGTCATCGCCCATTGTTTCTGGGTAAGTTTCGATGATATGACTCAGCTCTGGGTATTCAGGTAAGCCAGATAGGACGTATTGCAAGACGGTCTGGCCGCCCACGTCGTGGTGCTCCTGCTTGGTCGCGACGACAACGGTGCCACGCTTAAAGATAACTTCACCCGTAAAGTCTTTGTCTTCACCGGTCAAAATACCAAAAAGCGTTGATTTTCCCACGCCGTTGCGGCCAATCACACCGATCTTCTCGCCGTCATCAATACTAAATTTAATCCCGCTCATTAAGAGTTTGGGACCAAAACTTTTCTCGGTAACGACAATATCAGCAATCATGCTTACCAATTATACCACAACAGAGGTAGTACTTGCAGGTTATACGTAATAGTGGTATAATAGACATATTGTCACCCCCGACATGAACGGAGTTACCGTGTTTAAAACCTACGCACTACTCATTCTCTATTGCCTAGTTTGCCTCATCGGGTGCATGTCTGCACTAAGGATGTTTCTGGGAGCGATAGGGGATCCGCGAATAGATTCAACGACAGAATTTCTCGTTTGCATAATGGCGCTCATTCTCGGCATCATCGCATCAGCTCTACTCGAGCTCTGCGCCGAGGCACTCCATGGGCATATAAAATCGGACCTCAAAAACCGTCACATCATTAAGCAATCCAACGAGCTCCTCCGTCAAGCCGGCATGGACCCTGCGCTGCCCGAATTCATTTCCGTTCCGCCCGTCGAACTCCCCAAAACAGGGGAGTGAGGCGGGCCTAATTTTTTCGGATGCGGTATACTAACATCACATGAAATCGAAACTATTCAACTATCACGACGCCACCATCCACTATTGGGAGTTTGGCACGGTAACACAGCCGACTATCGTGATGGTCCATGGTTTTCGCGGCACGCACCACGGCCTGCAGCGTATTGTTGATCAACTGCCGGACTACCACGTTATCGTGCCCGACCTCCCCGGTTTTGGCGACAGCCAGCCGCTGCCCGAAGAGCATTCAATCGATGCGTACGTCGCATTTTTAGACGCCTTCATGGCTCATTTTCAATTCAGTGCGCCACCCGTACTGCTTGGACACTCGTTCGGCAGTATTATTGCGAGTCATTTCGCCGCGGCGCATGCGGATGAGATTACGAAACTAATTTTGATAAATCCAATCGGTGCGCCAGCCCTCGAAGGACCAAAGGCAGTTCTTACTAAATTGGCTATTTTCTACTACTGGCTAGGCCGAAAACTACCAAAAAAGCTAAGCCACGGCTGGCTGTCGAACCCGCTCATCGTCAAAATTATGAGCGTCAGTATGACCAAGACAAGCCACAAGCCAACCCGGGCCTATATTCACGATCAGCATTTAACCCACTTTAGTCGCTTTACCAATCCCCAGGTCGTGGCCGAAGCGTTTACTGCCTCGGTCTCGCACAACGTCCGTGAAGTAGCCACCAAACTTACCATACCGACCCTCCTAATTGCGGGCGACCAAGACGACATTACGCCGCTTGAACGTCAGCAGACCTTAACGCAATTGATTCCAAACGGACAACTTAAAGTCATTGCAAACGTCGGTCATTTGATTCATTACGAAACAGCCGAACAAGCCGCGACATTGATGAATATTTTCATTACTACCGATTCTTAAAAATCTTCACCGCGGGTGACTTTCAGTGGGGTATCCCCTAAAGCAGCTGCAGCGTCTCGCGCTCTGGTATAATCGATTCGCTATTGATAACGCGTTGGTACAAGTCCAAGAATTGATCGAGCGTGTGGTTGAGGTCGTGTGTTTTTGCAATTTCTGAGCTCGCTGCGCTGAATGTATCACGTAACTTTGTGTCGAGTAAAATCTTTTTCAGACCGTCGGCAATTTGCTCATCATCATCTTGATGACATAAATAACCGTTCACCTCGTCTTGGCAAAGTTCGCGTAGTGCCCCGGCGTCAACCGCCACAATCGGCTGGCCGCTCGCCATAGCCTCAAGCGTAGCAATACTTTGCAGTTCGGCAGGCGACGGCATACAAAAAACCGTACCGACTTTATGGAGCGTCACGATTTCATCATCACTGACGCGGCCGGTAAAGGTCATATGCGAGGCAATATGCAGGTCGCGGGCCTGATAATGCAGGTTTTCGGCGTCCGTCCCGTCACCAACAATCAACAAATGAGCACCTGTCTCTTTTTGAATCGCCGCAAAGGCTTTGAGCAGCACGCCCATGTGCTTCTCGGCATCAAGCCGACCAACATAGGACACAATCGGCTTGTCGGTTGGAATATGAAACTTCTCGTATAGCGCGGCGTCGGCAGTTCCGGGCTGAAACCGGCTTAAATCAATCCCGTTACTGATCGCAAGGAGTGGCGAGGTAAGCTTTTCACCCATATCAAACATGTCAATCGCCGATTGCGTCGGCATCGTCACGCAGTCTGCCTTGGCATGAAACCGTCGACCGTACTCACTCAGCATATAATTAATTGGTCGGGCGACAGGGGCAAGCAGCCACAAGTTATCCATCAAATTCTCAGGCATGGCGTGGTTTGTGCTGACAATCGGAATGCCGAATTTATTGCCGTATTTCATGCAGGCTTGACCAATCCACATCAACATTTGAATGTGAATAACATCCGGGTCGAAATCTTGAATAATTTTTTTGACTTCACGGCTTGGGGTAAGCGAAATCCGGAAGTTTTGATAGAACGGAAAAGGGACCGAGGCAGTGCGGTAAATCGGATAGTTACCGTCGACCTCTTTATAGCGCTTGCCCGTTTGACTAGGAGCAATAACCAACACTTCGTGACCACGGGCGCTCAGGCCGTGGGCGAGACTGCGACTGAATGTCGCCACGCCATTGATTGTCGGGTAGTGTAAATCCGACGCAATCAGAATCTTCATATGAGAACCATTGTACCATGGGCGAACGAGTCACCACAATCACCTGCGGCCGTGCTACACTATAATCTTATGAAGCTTATATTTGATGCCCGTTACATCCGGACTGATTTTCACGACGGCATTAGCCGCTATAGCACCGAGCTCGCCAACGCGCTCGCCGATAATCTGTCGATTACTTTTTTGGTTTGTAGCAAAAAGCAACTCCATTTTTTGCCCAAAGACGCGCCCTACATTTTATTTCACGCACCGACCTCGTGGCGCGAACCGTTTAGCGCGCTATTACTTAACCGACACCGTCCGGATGTCGTCTTTTCGCCGATGCAAACGATTGGCAGTTTTGGCCGCCACTTTAAACTAATTTTGACTCTGCACGATCTCATCTACTATCGTCATCGTACGCCGCCGCGCAACTTGCCGTGGGTGGTCCGCATTGGTTGGCGCTTGTTTCATATGTCGTATCTGCCACAGCGCCTGCTTCTCGATGCCGCTGACGTCGTAGCGACGGTGAGCGAAACCAGCAAGCAAGATATTCTGGCGCACAAACTCACCAAGCGGCCCATCATTGTCGTGCCGAATGCGCCACAGCAATTAGCGGCGCTGGTTGGAAAAGACATCGTCCGGACACACTCGACCAATCTCGTGTATATGGGTTCGTTCATGCGCTACAAAAACGTCGAAACACTGATTGCCGGCATGGCATTTTTACCAGGCTATACGCTTCATTTACTGAGCCGCATTCGACCAGCTCGCCAAAACGCCCTCGCCAAACGGATGCCGAAAGAAGCAACTGCCGTCTTCCATAACGGTGTGACCGACACGCAGTATGCCGAGCTTTTGGCCGATAATGCGCTCCTGGTCAGTGCCAGCCTCGACGAAGGCTACGGCCTCCCACTTGCCGAATCTCTCGCTATGGGCGTACCGGCAATTGTCAGCAATATCGAAATCTTTCACGAAGTAGCCGGTCCAGGTGCACTGTATTTCCCAGCGGACGATCCGCACTTATTTGCCGCCGCCGTACAGCGCGCCGCCGATCCTGCTATCTACACAGAACTGAGCACAAAAGGGAACGCCTACATACAAAGCTTTTCATGGAAAGCTTCTGCCAAAGTACTGCAGATTACCGTCCAGACTATCGCTCGTCGTAGTTGATTATTATCAACTTATATGCTATAGTAGTAATGTGGAAAACAAGGAGGAGTCCGCTTTTACGCGGACAGTCAGCGGCGTCTCAAAGACAGCCGCCCAAAAGGGACACGACAACCAGATGACAGGCGCCAAGGCGCCGCGAAAGAAAGGGAAGCGATCGAGCAATGCTGCTCTTTTACGCATCGCACCGGACCCGAGAGTTTGGAAAGTAGCCCTGGAGCTAGCAAGTGGGGACACTAGTCGCATCCAAGTCGTGAGTGAGCGAGAAGTTATTGTTCACAATCACGCCAGCTGGAAGCGAACCATCATGCGTCAAGCCTAGCTCCGTCCACAACCGCCTCGCGCCGAGTTACATCGGCGCGAGGCATTCTCATTTTAGGGAGAAATACGGTACACTAGACACTAGTAATGGCTCAAAAAAAGAAACCAGTCACGGCACCGAAGGCGATCGTCAACCGACGAGCGCGCTTTGATTATGAAATCGGCGAAGAGATTGTCTCAGGTATGGTCCTGACCGGCCCAGAAGTACGAGCAGCACGTGACGGACATATCCAGCTGAAAGGTTCGTTCGTGACGGTGCGAAATAACGAGCTGTGGCTCAACAACGCCAGCTTTAGTCTGAAATTAAATCAAAAAGGGCAGGTAGGAGCACGCACGATCGATACCGAGCCGCGCAAACTTCTGGCTAGTCGCAAACAAATTGACAATTTAGTGGCACATAAAAAACAGGGTATGTCGATTGTGCCAACTAAATTGCTCACCACCGGTAAATTCATCAAACTCGTTATTGCGCTCGGCAAAGGTAAAAAGAACTACGACAAGCGCGAAACACTGAAACGCCGCGACCAAGAGCGCGATAGTCAACGAGCAATCAAGCAACAATAAATGAAAAGTGCCAGGCCGAGAGTAGCTCTCGCCTGGCATCTTCACACTTACGGTTGTTTACTTGAACAGCGCCGGTACAGGTACTGCTATCTCAGTCCGACCGTAGAGCGGTAGCCATCTGGCATAGCCCGTTTCGAACGTCAGCACCAATTGGCAATCAGGCTGTTTAATCAACACGCGCGCAGCGTCGGATGAAAGGATACTTTCACCCTCAGCCAATCGCGAACCTTGCGTTCGCACCTTGCGATACAGACCTAAATCGGTCTGAGTCGGTATGACAACTTCGACAGCTTCGCCGCGCTTCGTAAGCGTGAAGGTGTATGGCCTATCGACCTTACACTCTCGCTTCAAAGGATTCAGTCGAACAAATTCCTCGACATACTCCTGAAGCAATCCCAAATCCTGATCTTGCAGCCCCGATGGCTCTTTCATACTCTCTCCTTAGAACGAGAAGGATAGTTGGTTATTTATAGTATGACACTACTGCCTACCGCTGTCAATTGTGCGGCGTGGTATACTAAGTACATGAAGATCTATTCCTGGAACGTTAATGGCATCCGTTCGGTTGAGAAAAAAGGCGCACTCGCCGAATTTATCAACAAAGAAAATCCTGATATTATCTGCTTTCAGGAAACCAAAGCGCACGAAACACAGCTCGACCTAGAATTCCCTGAATACGAAAAGTACTGGAGCTCCGCCGAGCGTAAGGGCTACTCGGGCACTGCTATTTGGACCAAGATTGCTCCGCTCAACGTCGCCTACGGCCTCCCCGAAGGTCTGATCACCGAGTACAAACTCGACAAAGATGACTACGGCGACCCGTCAAACGAAGGCCGCGTCACGATGCTCGAGTTTGAAGATTTTTACCTGACAACCGTCTACACACCGAACAGCAAGGGTGATTTGTCGCGCCTCGGCCTGCGCGAAAAGCAGTGGGACCCAGCCTTTTTGCAATACATGAAGCGCCGCGAAGAAACCAAGCCAATGATTTTTTGCGGTGACTTTAACGTCGCCCACACCGAACTCGACCTCGCCAACCCCAAGCCAAATATCGGCAAACACGGCTTTACGACCGAAGAGCGGGGCGGCTTTGATAACATGCTTAAAGCTGGTTTTATCGACACCCTGCGGGCCTTTCACCCTGAAGAGGGTAATCTCTACACCTGGTGGACACATTGGGCCAACGCCCGCGCACGCAATGTCGGTTGGCGGATTGATTATTTCATGATTTCAGCCAGCCTGAAAGGTCGCCTCAAAGGCGCTGCTATTCACGCCGGCGTGATGGGTTCCGACCATTGTCCGGTCAGTATTGAGCTGATTTAGTCAACAACGCGTTCGTCGCTACGACCATTGTTAATTCTTAAAGATGAGTGTATAGTTTGTATTTACTATGAACACCGTTCACTCACACTCACACGATACCAGCCGCCCCCTAGAGGTTGCATTGTTCGATGTTGACGGCACACTTCTCGGCGATACGCCCGAACTGACTGGTCGCGGTTTGGATGTCCTCATGGAAGAAGGTTACCTTCCTACAACGGATGAGGTCGCCGAAAACCTGACAGTACTTCACGCTGCTGCCACAACTGGCGACACCGTAAGCCGTCGGGCCTATTACAGCCTCGTCAATTCGACATTTGATAGCTTTATCGCCGGCAAACCACGCTCATTTACCGATCATGTCGCCGCAGAGGTAGTCGACAGGATTGTCACCGAAGGCGCACTCTACCCAGAGGTCCAAACCGAAATCAACCAGTTACAAGATAATGGGTGCTACGTCGGATTCATTTCCGGTTCGCCAGACTTTTTAATTCAAGCTCTCAAACGATACATCGACGCTGATTTCGCTACTGGCAGCCGCTTCTTTCTGTCGGGTGGCCACTACCACACATCCCGCCACCCCGAATCACGCGGCTGCGACAAGGACGTGACGGCTGAAAGTATCTTGGTCGACCTCAGCGTCCGCCGCTTGCGTGCACTCGGCAAGGGCACGCTGAACTATGGCGGCCACCGTCCGCTCCTGGCCGACATTGACATGGAAGATCGTTTCATACTCCACAGTGCGTACGGCGACACCGTCAATGACCTTGGGATGCTCTGCCAAGCGTTGCGACCGGTAGCTGTTGCACCAAAAAAAGAGCTGGCAGCGATTGCAAAAGCAAGTGAATGGGATATCATTACGCCCGTCCACGTCTTGACGTCAGGCGGACAAGAAAGCAGCGCGGCGTGAGCAAAAAAGTAGCCGTCTTTGACATTGACGGCACGCTCTTTCGTAGCGGCCTCCAGCGAGAGGTGTTCTACGAGCTTATAAAAATGGGTGTCGTATCACAGGAGATGGTCAACGAATCAACCGTGAAGTTCCGCGAATGGCGACATCGCAGTCATGGCAACGCCTTTGAAGAATTTGATATGGTGCTCGTCAACGCGATGGATGGTATGTTGCCACATCTGCGCGTCAGCGACTACGAGGTTGCCGCGCAGCGCGTAATTGAAAAGCGAGCCGACAATGTTTATGTCTATACGCGCGACCTCATCAAAACGCTCAAGAAGAAGGGGTATTTTCTTCTCGCCATCTCGGGCTCGCAACATGAACTGGTCGGACCCTTCGCCAAGAAGTACGGCTTCGACGCCTGGACGGGCCAGGAATGGGAGAAAGATACCAAGCTTGAGTTCTTTACCGGCAAACGAACCTACACCCACACGGGCAAAGAAAAAATTCTCCAAACCTTCCTCGATAATCATGACCTGACAATGGAGGGAAGTGTGGCTGTCGGTGATAGCGGCGGCGATGTCAGCATTCTCAGTGCCGTCGACCATCCAATTGCCTTCAACCCCACCTACGAGCTGCTCGAAACAGCCCTCGAGAAGGGCTGGAAAATCGTACTCGAACGCAAAAACTCGAGCTATGAACTGACAAAAGACGACGCTAGCGGCAGTCATGTCCTTGCGAGAACCAACCACCAGTAGCAGCAATTCGCTAATCGGCCCATAATCTTATATACTAGGACTATGTCAGACACCTATTGGCGCCAACAAACCGCCGAAAAACCGCTCTATCCAGATATTGAATGGGCCAAACCTGAGCAGCGTTCACAAGCTGGCCGGCTGGGCGTTATTGGTGGCAATAAGCTTGGTTTCGCCGGCGTGGCTGAGGCCTACGGCACCGCGCTTCAAGCTGGTGTCGGAGAAGTGCGTGTACTCCTGCCCGATGTCCTGCGTAAAACAATTCCCGCCAGCATGACCGACGTCATTTTCGGCGCGACCAACCCTTCAGGTAGTCTTGCCCGGGATGCAAAAGTTGACATGCAGGCACTTGGCGGTTGGGTGACAGGCATTCTGATGATTGGTGATGCCGGTCGTAATAGTGAAACGGCCATTCTCTATGAAGACTTTTTGCACGATTATACCGGACCGCTAACGGTCACACGCGACGCTGTTGACCTTATAAAAAACAGCACCTCGACACTCGTGGAACGCCCGCAGACACTGCTGGTCGTATCGTTTGCGCAGCTCCAAAAAATCTTTCAGGCAGTCTATTATCCAAAAGTGCTGACCTTCAGTATGCAGCTGGCTCAGCTCGTTGAGGCGGTTCATAAATTTACGATTACCTATCCCTGCGCGATTGTTGTATTTCATAAAGACTATCTCATTAGCGCCCACGGCGGGGAAGTCACCACGACCACATGGCAAAACCCAATGGCAATCTGGCGTGGCCACACTGCCGCTCGGGCGGCCAGTTATTGGCTATGGCACCCCCAAAAAACACTGGAATCTATCACCGCCAGCCTTCTATTATAGCGGTTTCTTGCTATACCTTTAGTGCTACGTTATAATAACGTAACTATGTCAATGGTTGAATCTCGTCAATTTGCAGCTCGTTATTCAAGCGAGTCTCTTTATAGTGATGGGTCGTCACTGAGCACCAACAACATGATTCTCGATAGACAAATCGACACGCTTCAGTACCACTACGCCAATCCAGCGAATCATGAGTGGATTGATCGCAGTATTGCCCGCACCGGCCGAGCCCTCTCGAATCTGTTTGACACCATACGCACACCCCCAGAATCCTGGAATGATTATTTTCGACTATTGAGCCATGGCACATTCCTTGAGCAGCGCATAAAGGCACCTGCGCTCTTTAACGATTCGCAAGAATGGCGAGGACGTAAAGCGCTGACGAATGGCATCTATGGCATGAACGCGCATATCATAAAAGTAGCGCTCGCATTTCATGACGCCCCGAATACGAGTGATATCGAACGAATGGAGCTGCGCGGTGCAATCCAAGAGCAAACCGCATCAGCCTTATTGAATTATCGCCAGACACCAAGCGATATCGCGCTACCAGCCAGACTGCGCGATGACTTGTGGCATGAGACAGACATTGACTACTGGCGCATTCCGGGAAGGGCAGCGGCGGAACGAATTGGCATACAGGTAAAAAGT
The DNA here is from genome assembly GCA_002404195.1 of Candidatus Saccharibacteria bacterium UBA4727. Lineage (GTDB taxonomy): Bacteria > Patescibacteriota > Saccharimonadia > Saccharimonadales > Saccharimonadaceae > UBA6022. Next base: position 26,553 of record DHJF01000031.1, read on the forward strand.
TCAGTCCCACCGGACGCTCCCTTGATCACACGGTCGGGCAGCGTCATTGTGTCCGCCAAAGACTTTGGCAATTCACATACCTACGACAACATGTCGCTCATGACAGCGCGCCTTATCGCTGCTGATTTGAGCGATGGTGGCCTTGAGCCGATCCTCAAACAATACTTAGAGGACCAGCAGAGCGCCTTTGTCACGCTGCTCAATGACCGAATTGCCAACGTCTACGCCGATGCCAATTAGTACATCAGAGCTTGTCTAGGCAACTTGACTTCGACCGGAGTAAGCCTGTCAGTCAAACTATTGTCACCGACTTGTCCATTATTGTTTCGTCCAGCGGCGTAAATCTTGCCGTCGCTACCAAGGACGTACGTCGTGTACTCATCGAGCGTCGACAGGTCCACTGCGGTCACACCCGCAGGTAAAGAAAACTGCGTCGTCACACACTGCGCAAAGTCAGTGCCGGGTCCGACCGTTCCGTTGCCTAGCTTACCGTACTGATTACGCCCAGCGCCATAGACGTTACCAGAGGTCGCAATTACCATCGTCGATTGGTACTGCGAGCGCCAGCCATCAGATAATTTTGTCAAATCGACGTGATCACCACCCGGCAGGTTAACGTTGAAAATATTATGGCCACCACTTGGCGTACTAACACACTGTCCCAAAAAGCTGCCGCCCGCTGACGCATAGTTAGCCAACTGGCCGTAAGCATTACTACCAGCACACCACATACCCGACCATTGGTCGCCACGCAGGCCGCAGAAATGATCTGTACCTGTTACCATACCTTGCCAACCGTTAATGCCTTGATAGGTTGTCTCGGATTGCGCACCACCACCGTTACACGTCCAGAGCTGCATCACCGTCCCGTTGGCCGTTCCATTACCGGTCGCATCGACACATAGCCCGCTGGCGATATGCACAATCTTATTACCGCCAGTCAGAGCGAACTGCTGCGCCGCAGTGCCATTACAATCATAGAGTTGTAATGCAGTGCCTGGCGTCGAACTGTTACTGGGGTCGTCGATACACTTGCCAGTACCCATATTTGTCAGTTGTTTCACCTTGCCAAGTATCCAATTCTGCGCCACAGACCCGTTACAATCGTAGAGCTGAATTTTATTACCATTCGCTGATGAGCCGCCGTTATTGTCGATACAGCGACCACTTTGAGCGTTCCAAAAGATACTACCGGTGGCGAAATCAACCTGCGGATCGGAAAATAGAACAGGAGTTTGACTTGTGCCAGTTGACCCTGTCGTCAGCCCATTTCCCAGCGTGCCGTTATCATACGGCCCACTCCCCCAGATTGTACCATCGGTGGCAAGCACATGCACAACCGGATGACCTGTCAGGGTATGGTAGGTAACTGAAACATCATCAATTGTACGCGCACCAGGAATAGGGTAGCGAATCGGTGTCGCGTACGCGCCATTACCGGTGCCGCTAGTGCTCGCACCGCCAATTTGCCCGTCCGAGTTGAGCCCGGCACAGTACATATCGTTCGTCGTCGTGATACCACACGTGACGTCACTCTGCGTGACAATCTTACGTAGAGTAGCGCCAGGCGCAGGAATATCGAGGCGGAATAGTTGTGGATTGTTGATTTTATAAATTGAATAGGTCAAATCATTCCCGCCAAGACTACCGTAGTAGTTCTCGCCGGCACAGTATGCTTGGCCGTCTGAGGCAATGACACACATCGCATCAGGGCCATAGCCACTAATCGACATACTTACAGCCGTGAGAGCTCCCGGCAAGGCAAAGCGCTGCCACCCAATCGACGTTGGCATCAACGCATTCACGCCCGTACTGACTGCGCCCCGACACCACACTTGAGCGGTGTTCGCCAAGATACAAATAAATGAAGCACCTTGACCCGATGTGACAACACTATTAACTGATGTGACGCCGGTAGGCAGGGTGACAAGGCGAGGAATAACAGCTGATGTCGGATTTTGCGAGTCGGTAATCTGACCGAGTGTATTATCACCAAAGGCGTAGAGCTGCTGGTCCATTGTCATGATAGCGCCAAGATGTCCGCTACCTTGCCAACCTGCACCGCCAGCAATTTTCGGGGTGCTCTGGTAGCGGCTGCTCTGAACAAGGCTCTGCGTATAAGTACGCCATACGCCGGTGTCACTCGAACGAGTCAGATCGACCGAAGAAGAAGCGGTAATTTGCAACGCACCGCTTCCACCTGCTGCGGGCAGGCCGACCATGAATGACGTTCGGACATTATTCGACTGCAAGACGTAGGCGCTCAAGCCACCCTGAACGACACCAGAACAATCCGTATTCGGCTTCAGTGGCGCGGCGTTCGACCATTGTGGTGTATAGCCAACGGCATTTTGACTTAAACAATCAAGGGCACGTGTTACGCCTGATTCGGCAGCCTCGCGTCCCAACTGATTGTAGTACTGGCTACTGAGCGAGGCGCTGATTGTACTCGTTGCCGAGACCGCCGCGACAAGAACCGTCAACATGACAATTGAGACAATTAGAATAGTCGGCAGGGCAAAGCCACGACTATGTTTGTGTGCAATAAGCGTATGCTTCATATTCACTTTATCGTATCATTTTAGCTAATAAGACACAACGAAGAACTCAAACATGACAACATACTGTATTTTACCTATATAAGGGCTGAGAAAGCCATGCGTTTTTGTTTGTTGACGACATCGTAGGTGATGCGTCCTCATACCTATGCGCTCTCGCGCATTAGTATTCTTTTACAGCTGGTACCGCGAGCCGGACTTGAACCGGCACGTCCTAATGGACACCAGATTTTGAGTCTAGCGTGTCTACCAAATTCCACCATCGCGGCACGAGCTGTAAAAGAATGTCTGCCACATTCACGCCAGGCGGCACAAACGAGCAATGCACTTCTATTCATATCGTCACGCAAAACGGACGAGAATAGTAGTTGCTACCAATGTATTGTACAATAGAATCCAGTAGGAATCTATAGATGAAACCAGATGAAAACGATAATCGGCGAATGGGCACGCCGCTGCTACCACAGCGATCGTATATTTCCACGCCTCCAGCCGCTACTCGGGTAGACGCCGCTCAAATAGCCGCCGCCAATGTCGTTCGCGGCCAGCTCGACAGTATTTACAGCGGCAACACCACCACCCCGACACCCCAAACTACCCCGGTCTCCAGTGATCAGTTCATCCCTCAGCAGGATATTAGCGAGAGCAACCCCTATGACCGTACACAAACAAACACCGCTGAAATACAAGCCGCCCAGTGGAAACAGTATCATAGCGCTTGGCAAGATTATTACCAAAAATATTACGAGCGCTACTATGTCGGACAAGTCTACCGTACCAAGCAAGCACTGGAAGAGAAGGCGACCGAAGCAGCTCTTTTGGCGCCACCCGCTACCGTCGCAGCTGCGGTACCAACGCCAAGTCTTGCCGAGCCGAACGTAAAAGAATCAGCCAGCTTTAGCCGCGACGAAGCGCTCTACGATTTACGCGCCAAACTTCTTGACACCATCCAAACATCGGCCACAAAGGTACGTAAAAGCCGCCACTTCATACCAATTGCGGCGGCGTTCGCCGTCATCCTTGTATTCTTATTTTTACAGTACAACCGCGTGCTGTTCGCCAACGTTCAGGCCTATATCAGCCCGGGCAATATCAACCCCGTTAATATCATTGTCGACCCGACAACCAACGTGATTGTCAGCCAAGACCCTAAATTGATTATTCCTAAAATAAACGTTGACGTGCCGGTGAACTACGATGCTAGCCCGGATTACAATTCACAGATGGACGCCATGAAAAATGGTGTGGCCTATTTTGGTATTCCCGGCGCAAATAGCAAGCCAGGCCAAATCGGCAATACCGTCATTGCTGGTCACTCCAGTAATGACGTGACCGACCAAGGCGATTATAAGTTTATTTTTGCCCGACTCGACGCCCTGGTGCCAGGCGACACAATTTATATTAATTACCTCGGTACACGCTACGTCTATAGCATCACAAAAAAAGAAGTGGTCAAACCTACCGATGTCCAGGCGCTCATCTATACCACCAACAAACCCGTCATTACATTACTGACTTGTACGCCAATCGGCACAGCCCTCAACCGTCTCCTTGTTACCGCCGAGCAAATTAGCCCCGACCCAGTCAAAGCCACACCGGCCCCAAGTGCTAGCGGCAGCGTCCAGCCAGCCTCAATCCCGGGCAACTCTCCGACGTTTATGGAACGAATATTCGGCGGGGGCGGGAACTAGATAGTCCCGCATTCTGGACTTAATCCAGAATCTAGTCGTTAACCATTAATCTCCTACTGCTATTCGTCTGTCTTTCGTATCTTTCTCGTTCGCCGCTTCGCCAACCATTCTTTTCACCATCCTACTCCACGCGGCCACTTTCACAACTCAGCGAGGTAAAGATACCTGGTTCTCATGGGATGATAAAAAGAAGATGGGCAAGCGGCGCGACACCAATACAGCCAGGCTCTTCAGCTTTCTTAATGGCTCACTTCCCATACGACCAGCGCAAGCCAGCCCTTCGCAGTCTTCTTCTCGAGCGGATTGTCCCGCGGGGAGCCAAACGCCATGGGCGAGCTTTCAGCTCCCCATACAGTGTGCCGTGGGAGAAGAACGGGTATGGAGGGCTGGGTAGTAGAAAGGTAGAGATTAAAAGATGACACTTGGGAAATTGATTCGTCACGACTGGACTCTGGATAAAGTCCAGAGTGACGAGTCAGCGAGGGCATTTACGACACTCCAAGAAACTACGGCAACATCATGCGTACGCGCTGTAGGTCAAATTTACCATCGGTCGTCTTGGCAAATCCGTATAAATACGTACCATCCGGGCTCAACGCCGCGCTAAACCCAGGCGTCACAGGCATAATGTCTTGCTGATTAGCACCGTCGAACTCAGTCGTGCGCAGCGTGCCGTCACGGTCACTCCACGCCATATAACCATCAAGCCAGTGCAACTTCTCCGTTGTGACTGCCGGGCCTTTGAGGGCCGTCGTGGTGGTCTTCTTTAACTCCAAATCGTACACCACATAGCCACTCGCCGTCTGTGCAACCACAAAACGACCGTTTGTAATAATCGAAAGGTCAAGGACACCACCAGGTACTGTCATCGTCGTGACTGCATGGAGCGTTGAGACATCCGAGGCATCGCTCCGAGGCAAATCACCGGTCAACACTTCAACCTCATCACCGTAGGCAATGCCGACATACGTGTTTCTATAATAATTACCGAGTGCCAGATGAAGTGGCACCTGACCATCGTCAGCGTAGGAGCGAACGGTACGCGCCTTATCAGCACTGTCACTGTAATACCCGACCGTTCGTGCGTGTGTCGTAGGGTCAAGCAGGGTCGTATAGATAATTGTTGAATTTTGATACAAGCTAAACTCTGCCACATTCGTGACGAGCGGACCAGACAATGTGACTGATCCTAGGTCGATTTTACGCAGATCCCGCCCAACGAGGCCATAGAGCACGTTGCTATTCGTGTTGCTAAAAATAACATTCGAAGCATCAAAACCAAGTAAAGTCGTCACATTCTTCGCGTCAGCCACGTGTTGAATATCAACAACGAGCCACTCCGTTTTGGTATCGTCATAGGTGTGCTTCACCAGCAAATAGCGACTGCTTGGATCCCATTGGGCAATCGCAAAGCTTTGCGTGTGACCCTCGCTCGGCGCAGTATAGCTGGCGGCAGGTAGTTCTAACGTCGACGCTTTCGTCGTCATCCCTGAAATATCCTCCATCTGAATAACAGGTGTTGCCGGATCCTCTTTCACCGCGAGCCACTTATGGTCGAAAGAGACATTGGTATCACTCAGTGCGCCATAAGTCGCCACTGTTGCCGGCTTGAGCGTCGTAGGAATTAACCGCGTATAGTTAAGCCATAAAACGCTGCCAGGTACGATTGCTACCGATTTTTGCCACTGTCGGTAGCCGGTCTTATTCATGGTGATAAAATGCGAGCCAGCAGTCATTGTGGTGCGTGCCGAGGTCTGCGTGCCGAGGTATTTGCTATCAATGCCGACACTCGCGCCACTCGGCGTTGAACTGAACTGTACGAGCCCGCCTTGCTCAATCTTGCCGTCATTCCCGTTAAACTGGTAACCCAGCATAACGAATACCAAGACGGTCACAAGGACTAAAACAGATAATGACATAAGGCCATAGACAACAAGGCGCTGTATAAGTTGTTTTCGCTTGGAAGGTGGGTGATACATCGTTACTTATAGTATATCATCCGAAAGTACAGGGGACTATTGCATAATCACATCGTTTTACCTACTATTATATGCAGCAAGACTAGCGGGTAGCGGTAGATAGTACCCGCGCAAATAGGGAGTATACGGGCACATGAGCAAACAAACAGTCACAATCAACGGCGTCACATACGACGCAGTCACCGGTATGGCAGTCAGTGGTGGTGCCCGCACAGAGCAGCCACCGGTGAGTTTTGCCCCGATGCCAAAAGTGCATCACGCCGGTATGATGCATCGCACCACGCAAAAGTCACAGACGTTACGTCGGCAAGTCGTTAAGCACATAGCCACAACACCCGTTGTTAAAAAGCCAACATCTATCTCTCGCAGTCCTTCTATTACAAAATTTGCACCCCATCCTGCAGGTGCAAAACCAGTCACGGCAGTCCGCCGCGTCACCGATATCGCTCCGATGCCACATCCGATGATGGCAAAAGCTACCGCCAAGTCCCAATTGGTGCAAAAAGCAGTCGCACCAAAACCATCGCAAATCATTAAACAAGAGGCAATTGCCGACGCGCTTGCCAAGGCTCCCACCCATAAAACACGTGCCAAAACAGTTCACCATAAAAAGCCGCGCGCGCTCACGATCGCGTCGGCAAGCCTGGCCTTATTGCTCCTCGGTGGTTATTTTACCTACCTCAACATGCCAACCTTATCGGTGCGTATGGCAGCTGTCCAATCCGGCGTTAGCGCGTCATATCCTGGCTATCACCCAGATGGCTATAGCGTTCGCGGCCTCGTCACCTACAACGACTCCAGTGTAAACATGACTTTCGCCGCTAATGGTGGCCCTCAAAGCTACACAATCCAGCAGGCGAAAAGCAGTCTTGATTCAACCGCCGTGCTTGAAAATTACGTCAAACCAAAAGTCGGTGGTAGCTACATCCCGTATAGTCAACAAGGTTTAACAATTTACGTCTTCGGCAACGACGCCGCCTGGGTAAACGGCGGGATTCTCTACACCATCAACGGTGACGCGCCACTTTCAAGCGACCAAATCCTCCACATCGCCTCGAGCATGTAAGTATCTCTGTTAATCTGTTATAATGGAAGCATATGACAGCTTCTATTCGTACTCGTTTTGCCCCCAGTCCAACTGGTTTTATGCATGTTGGTGGCGTCCGCACTGCACTTTTTGCGTGGCTAATTGCTCAAAAAAATAACGGCACCTTTATTTTACGCATCGAAGACACCGATAAAGTTCGTGAAGTTGCCGGCAGTATCGAGCAGATCGAAAACAGCCTGCACTGGCTTGGCATCGATTGGCAAGAGGGTATCGACAAGGGTGGCCCTTATGCGCCGTACCTCCAGTCTGAGCGTCTCGCCATCTATAAAGAATGGGCAGACAAACTCGTTGCGAGCGGCCACGCCTACGCCGACCCGTACAGTAAAGAAGAGCTCGAAGCCTTTCGTGAGTCAGCCAAGGCGGCCAAAAAACCATTTCTCTATCGCAATCACCGACCTGAAACCCTGTCTCTTATACAC
>DHJF01000031.1:34429-34793 GCA_002404195.1 Candidatus Saccharibacteria bacterium UBA4727
CGCAATCACCGACCTGAAACCCCACCAATCTGGGATGGTAGCCAGCCTCTGCGTCTCAAGTCGGATCCAAAAGCCTACAAATGGACAGACGCTGTCATGGGTGAATTGTCAACCGGACCAGAGGCGGTCGATGATTTTATTCTTGTTAAGGGTGATGGCTATCCAACCTACAACTTTTGTCACATAATCGACGACATGCTGATGGGTATAACACACGTATTACGAAGCCAAGAGTTTATTAGCAGCACGCCAAAATTCCTCAACCTCTACGAAGCTCTTGGTATCGAACGCCCAGTGCTTGCCACTCTACCATTCGTCATGGCAATGGACGGCAAGAAAAAGCTCGGCAAACGCGACGGCGCCA
>DHJF01000031.1:34926-38223 GCA_002404195.1 Candidatus Saccharibacteria bacterium UBA4727
CGCTCGACAACTTGTATGAGCGCGTCGCTCATTTTTGGCCAGCCTCGGCGGCGCAGGCCGGTGAAGCGCACAAGAAACAAGTCTTGACCCTTGTGCAAGACCGCATGAAGACTTTGAAGGATCTGCCGATTCTGACCGATTATTTCTTTGCCGAGCCGACTCCTGATTGGACAATGGCCGACGACAACAAGCAACTCAAAAAGCTCAGCCGGATCGAATTAGTTGAATTGCTGAAAGCAGCTCAAAAAGCGTTTGAAACCAGCGAATTTGACGGGGAATCGCTCCAAAACAGCCTCAACGGCCTGCTCGAGACCACTGGACAAAAACCAGGTGTTCTGTTTAGTCTTATCCGTCTGGCTGTCAGCTGGGCACCATTTAGCCCTGCGCTTAATGATACACTGGCTACTCTCGGCCGCGACACGACACTCGTGCGCCTGCAGCAGGCGATTGAAACAGGTAGTCGTGAACAATAAATCTGACGACCAGCTCTTACAAATCGTCTGGGACTACATGTCAATCGAAACACCGCTCCGCCCGGCCGACGCTATAGTGGTCGGTGGCTGCAAAAACATCCAGCTGGCTATCTACGCCAGCGAACTCTATCAAACTGGCTTTGCACCCCTGATTGTCTTTTCAGGGCACGCGCAAGCCGACATGGATATAACTGAGGCGGATCTCTTAGCCCAGACCGCTCGTCAATCTGGCGTACCTGACTCGGCGATTCTGCGCGAGCAGCACGCGAAGAATACCGGCGAGAATATTACGCTTTCCGCCGCACTCCTAAAGGAGAGGGGAGTTGAACCAAAAAGCGTCATTCTGATCCATCAACCATTCATGTCACGTCGCTTCCTCGCGACCGCCCAAGCCCAGTGGCCAGCGCCGCAGCCAGAGTTCATTACGCGTCACGAAACTACCTCGATGGTTGAATACACCATTCGTCACAGTCGCGGTGAAACTATCCGTAAAACCCTTGGTGACTTTAGCCGCATGGAAAAATATGTCAAAAAAGGCCACCAAGTCCATAATGACATTCCTCTAGAAGTCAAAGAGGCCTACCGAATTATGTTCGAGCGCGGCCACCAGATTCGCTAGTAACTACCGGCATGTCGTCGTTCAGTAAAAAATAAGAATCGTACTTCCTCGTGCTATCATCGTGCTCCACTCCGTAACACTTCGTCGCTCCGTAAAACATATGCAAGCTTACGTTTTACTCGCGCTTCCTCGTGCTATAATAACCACAAGCATGAACGAAGAGCCCCTTTTACCCAAAAAACCAAAGTTCTGGACTAAGTTGCACGACTGGATTCATCGGCACCCGACCGCCACCTATATTATTGCGGGCGTTGGCCTGATTCTTATCGCCAGCCTGGTGACACTCGCGGTCTTATATCAGCGACCTGTCGAGGTAGCAACACCAATTGTTAAAAAACATACGCCAAAACCGGCACTAGCCGTGAAGTACTACTCTCCTTTAACCGGCCTGCTAGTTGACAACGAGGCCGCCACCAAACAAGCAGTCACCGCTATCATGATCGAAAATAGCCCCGATGCCCGGCCGCAATCCGGCATTAAGCAGGCTGGCGTCGTCTACGAAGCAATCGCCGAAGGTGGCATTACGCGCTTTTTAACGCTGCATCAACAAGACAAACCACAACTGATTGGCCCCGTTCGTAGCGTTCGTATGTATTATGTTGACTGGCTCGCACCGTACAACGCCAGTGTCGCTCACGTCGGTGGCAGCGCAGCGGCGCTCGCCGAAGTACGCAACGGCAGTTACCGAGATATCGATCAATTCTTCAATGCGGGAACCTACTGGCGAGCGACCGATCGCTACGCGCCGCACAATGTCTATACGAGCTTTGAAAAACTCGACGCCCTCAACCAAGCCAAAGGCTACACCACGTCCGACTTTACCGGCTTTAGTCGCGTTGACGGCAAGCCAAGCGATGCGCCAACCGCCACGAGCGTTGCCATTAACTTTGGCGGGGCACTGTACAACACGACCTACGCTTACGACAAAGTTAGCAATAGCTACGCCCGCTCCGAAGCTGGTGAGCCGCACCTCGATCGTGAAGATGGGCAAATTAGTCCAAACGTCGTCATTGCGATGCATGTTGATATGAGCCTTGTTATGCAAGACGGCAACCGCGAAGATATTACCACCACCGGCAGCGGAGATGCGACCATTTTTCAAAACGGCACCGCCCAGAACGTCACCTGGCATAAAGCCAGTCGGGCCGGTCAGCTCAATTTCACCGACGAGGCAGGTAAGGATGTCCCCCTCGTTCGCGGTCAAACCTGGATAGCTGCTGTGCCAAACGGCAATGGGAACGTTTCATGGCAGTAGAAGAAGACAACCAGCCCATTCCTATGGTGCGCGACTACTGGTCGCGTTTTAAAAAGCGCGCCCTCTGGCAAATTATTCTGATGGAAATCGCCATGACTCTCGCGATTGGCTGCGCGCTGCTTTTTACTGGCGTCAGCACGATAAATATATTATTCGGCGTCACGTTATTCGCAATCTTGGCGGCAGCAGTCGGTATAAACATCCTGCTTTTTTCACAACTATCAGCACCGCTACAAGATCTGACGCGCGCCCTCACGCACGTGTCGGGTGAGCCGACTGTCATTACGCCGCCCAACCTCAATGCGCCGCACTTTGAACGTGATGGCTTTCGACCGCTCCTACAACTCATCTACACACTCGCAACTAGCGACAACACGGCCAAACCAGCCGTCGAGGAAAACGCGCAACCATCCCAACTTGGCGCTATTCTTGATACCACCAGTACTGGCGTTGTCGCGCTTAATTCCAGCCGACAGGTACTCTACGCCAATAAAGCCGCGCCCGTCCATACCGACCCAAGCGGCGCCACCATCCTTGACCTCGTTTTCCAAGAGGAAGACACCCTCGAGCGATGGATTAAAGACTGCGATGAGCATGCCGTTCATGGCGAACAAATCTGGCAACGCGTCGCCGATAAGCTCGTTGGCGAAGAAGGACGTAGGATTTATGACGTCGTCGCCTCGTATCAAAAGGGGAGTGAAGCTGAGGTAGTGCTTACGTTATTTGACCGCACCGACGCGTACCAGCCCGAGGACGACAATCTTGATTTCATCGCTTTTGCCGCCCACGAGTTACGCGGACCAATCACGGTTATTCGCGGTTACCTTGATGTCCTAACCGATGAGGTCGGGCCAGACCTCAAAGAAGACCAAGTCGAATTATTAAAGCGATTGACTGTATCCGCTAACCGGCTTAGTAGCTACATTAATAACATCCTCAACGCCTCGCGT
>DHJF01000031.1:38333-40312 GCA_002404195.1 Candidatus Saccharibacteria bacterium UBA4727
CATCCTCAACGCCTCGCGTTACGACAGACGCCATTTAAAAGTACACCTGCGCGAAGAATCGATTGCCGATATTTACGACACAATCAACGACGACATGCGGCTACGCGCCGCCTCTCAGAACCGCTTACTGTCGGTCGAATTTTCAAAAGATTTACCAACCATCGCGGCTGATCGCGGCAGCATCAGCGAAGTACTATCAAACCTTATAGACAATGCTCTTAAATATAGTAACGAAGGCGGCCTGGTGCAGGTGAGTGCAAAAGTCGCGCAAGATTCAGTCAAGATTGCCGTCACAGACAACGGCATCGGTATGCCGGGCAATGTCGTCAGCAACTTGTTCCACAAATTCTATCGCTCACACCGTTCACGCGAGACGGTCGCCGGTACAGGTATCGGATTATACATATGTAAGGCGATAGTTGAGTCACATGGTGGTAAGATTGAGGTACGCAGTATTGACGGTGAGGGTTCAACCTTTGAATTCAGCCTGCCTATCTACAGCACCGTCGCCGAAAAACTAAAGGCCGACAATAACAGTAACGAAAGTTTGATCAATCGCGACGCTGGTGGCTGGATTAAAAATCATTCAATGTTTAGAGGGTAATATCATGGCAATAAAAACAATTTTATGTATCGAAGATGATCGTTTTATAGGCGAGATGTACGTCCGTAGCCTCAAGAAGGCAGGGTATGAGGTCGACTGGATGGTAGACGGCAATGACGGCCTGGTGGCGGCTCGTAATAAACCGTACGACCTTATCTTGCTCGATGTGATGCTTCCTGAACTCCGAGGTACGGAAATTCTTGACGCCCTGCGGAGCGACGAGCATAACTTCATTCCCAACTCCCGCGTCATTGTTATGACCAACTTCGAGCAAGACGACGAGTCGCGCATGGCTATGGAATATCGTGCCGACGCCTACCTTATTAAAGCTGAGATTACCCCCAGAAAGCTTCTTGATATCATCAGCAAACTTGATAAGATCCCGTCGGCCGGCAACTAGACAGAGGGGTAGGATTTTGGTATAGTAGGGCAGGTTTAGGCCACATGCAAAAGCCTAGCGCTCATTTGCAATATACGTCTCACATGGATCCTTCGGACCATAGGAGACACACATTTCTCGGAAGTGGTCAAAAATATGTAAACACATTCTTGCTTTACTTCTCTCAAAAATGCGGTCTCATCGTCTAACGGTTAGGACACCAGGTTCTCATCCTGGCAATTGGAGTTCGATTCTCCATGAGATCACCAAATTAAATACCCCATCCTCGCCGATGGGGTATTTAATTTGGTGTGATGGCTGCATAGAAAAACCAACGTCAAGAAAGAGGTTCGGGTAGTACCGCACTATATTGACATAGCGCTCTGCAATTTACTAAAACCACTACATAAGTAATGCGCCTAGGGAACTGCAGAGTGGAAAGGTGGGTGAAAGATATAATGGGCGAGTGCGGCTGCACTCAATCATTAGTATCTCCATCACTCCTTTCCACTCTGGGACAGTCCTCGTTACTCTCAGCTACACTCGTGACAGCCATAGCCGAGGCAGTCACATTCATCCGATTCATCGGGGCACCTGTGAGCTTCGGCACGAGATTCAACCGCGGCCTCTTAGTCAGCTTGCCAGCGTTCCATGAATGCCGGTCGGTAGCCGTCGCAGACATCGCCGATCGCAAATTCAGCCTCTTCCAAACCTTGGCCGCACTGTGCGCACGTGCCGAAGTCGGGAGTGGCCGTTGAAAGACGTCCTTCAACGGTCTCCCGCTGAAGCGGGATAGGTACGAGATTGTTCATAACTACTCCTTTGATTGATATCCAATCGGACAAGGTTGTTGTGGCTGGAAATAGAGGTGCGAATTATTCGTACAGCTATTACCAACCACATTTCAAAAGAGTGAATTAACAGAGAACCTATTAATATGCTTCGAAAATATCGCCATTTCAACGAAACATATATATTAGCATAAACAGTATTATA
>DHJF01000011.1:0-3994 GCA_002404195.1 Candidatus Saccharibacteria bacterium UBA4727
GATCAAAACTGGTGTCATTGCCTACCAAAAGGCACTCAACATGTATGCCACGCTGAATAATAGCTACCCCGTTACAAGCGGCTGTCTCGGTGCTAACTATCCATCAAATAACTGTTGGGTCGGTCCAAGCGGCAATTACAGCGTCAATGCCACACTAGATACCAACCTCAGTACAGTTATGGCAAACAAACCGACCCTTACGACCAATGTACTCCAAATTACCGCGTCCGACCAACGACTCGGTGCGCTCTACCGATACACCTCGGCGGCTGATATCAAGATTATTTACTACCTCGAAGGCCCCGGTCAAACCTGCATAAGTGGTGGCGGTGCGACTGAAATGCAAGGAACCCAGTGTGTCGTTACGCTCGCTCCGTAAGTAACTGTCAAACTAAATGTGATGGTACGGGCCGCCGCCAGCAATCTCTTGCGCCCGGTAGAGTTGCTCAACAAGAATCAAACGTACTAATTGGTGCGGAAAGACGAGCGGTGACAGTGACCATACGACATTCGCGCGAGCGTGGACCGTATCGTCCACACCGTAGGCTCCACCGATAATAATTGTGACGTTCTTTGACGACTGCAACGGATCGAGTAAAAGGGCCGACAAGCCCGGTGAATCGTACAACTTGCCGCGTTCGTCGAGTAAAATAACATACTCGTCGCCTGGTAGGCGTGAAAGAATACGCTCAGACTCTTCCTGGCGCGCTGCGACACCTTCGCGGGCTGAATGTGGCAACAATACCCATTCAAGCATAAACGGCTTCTGTAGGCGCTTTTGATAGCGTTCAATGCCGTCAGCGACCCAGCTTTCGTGCTTTTTACCGACACAGAGAATCCGGATAGGCATTAGATAAGCGTCAGCTTTCGCGCCGTCGCCGATAAAGCACCGTGATTTGGCTCAGCCGACATATCAGGTACGTTGTGGTATTCGCTCACATCGGTAAAAGGAATAATATGAATATGAGCGTGAGGTACATCAACGCCAATCACTTGTGCGCCTACAAACGGTACGTTCAGTGTAACTCGGGCGTGATTGCTAAGCTTTTTTGCTACCGCCATCACATGCTGATAGGTTTCATCATCTAAATCCCACAGAAATTCAATTTGTTTTTTAGGAACCACGAGCATATGGCCCGTCGTAATTGGGTGAATGTCTAAAAATGCCAGCACCGTGTCGTCTTCGTAAATTTTATGGCAGGGAATTTCGTCCTTGATGATCTTGGTAAAGATTGAGTCTTGCATAGTGATAGTATAACGCACAAGAGGGGAACCGTAGTGGTCTGGCTACGGCAGAAGTAGATTACACTGGGTCACGACACCGCCCTCGGTCACAGGCACCGCACCAGCGATACCGCAGTCCTGACCCGCACCACCAAGGTAATAATAAATCTTATTTGGAGCTGTCCTGTATAGTGCGCCGGCACGGAAGTCGTTCGCGATACCAATCGACATCAGAGACGTCGCGAGAGTCGGTTTTCCCCCAAAAACGGTGGCAATATTTGCATCGAGAGTTGCGTCGGTGGAAAAAGCACCATCGACACCCGTCCAACACTGGTTCGCGGGGTAGTTAGCTCCCAGGCAGCCACTATTCACTGGGTATGCACCGTTGATTGTATTATAGTTAATCAAGGCTTTTTGGTAGGCAGCCGCACCGGTAATTACTTGTGTATTTCTGGCTCGCTGCTGTATTCCGCTATACGCCACAATAACTATGGCAGCCAGGATACCAATCACGACGATGACGATCAGGAGTTCGACGATAGTGAAGCCACGCTGCGCGACTAACCGTGGGCGACTACGCGCTACGCGCACCCGAGAGAGAGCTGACAGAGGGCTGTTCATAGCTATCACTATAAAGCGTGAGCGGGATGGGGTCAAGGGTGAGTACCGTCGCCTCGCAAAGATAGTTAATGAAGGCAATTAAAAGAACAAATCAACAATCCAAATTTATCCGACATCCTGTAAACCGTACAAAGAATTCCCACAATCTACGCAATAGTGGCCGACAAACGCATTCTAAAATCCAGCGCCGCCGGGTGACCAGACACCCCAACGATCAGTATAGGTACTGTCTTTCAATGATGCTGGCACGTTCGCCCATTCATCAGATGGAATGCTTGCCTGGTATAGACGGTTAAGCTTGTAGTCAGTTCCATTAGAGGTATAGATATACGTATTGTTTGTTGATGCTCCTGTGGGGCCATCCGTGATACTTGGTAGATTCGATGTAATCGACGGGACTAGCCCCGGAATAAAGCCGTTGCCAACTTGCCGCTGGTACATCCACGTGTTACCAGTACTTGGATAGCTCCCATTTATTGCATTGTACGCTTCGATATATTTCTTTAGCGACACCACATCGGACTGCATTTTAGTAAAACGCGCTCGTGCCTGGACACCGTTATATGCCACGATGACAATGGCGGCCAGAATGGCGATCACAACAATGACGATCAGAAGCTCAACTATCGTGAAGCCAAGATTCGCTCGCCGTCCCGATGGGCGATTACTATGATGTTTCGTAAGCTTCATATAATTAATTCGAATTATAAAGCATGAGCAATATAGGGTCAAGGTAAGGGAGAGTCGAGAAAACAGCCCCCGTCAGAGGATTCGAGTTGATCTCAGGCAAGAAAAAAGATAGTCATTTGACTATCTTTTTTCTTGGCGGTCCTACTGACGCAAGGTTGGAACCCTGGCACTCGGAGCCAAGTAGATCAGCTACTCAGACCCAAAAAAGGCTGTAATTAACACGAGACCAAATCCAGCCCGAGTATCAGCCTTGTTGCCAACTTGTTACATCCATCAGCTACTGGCAGGAATGTCGGATCGGTTTTGGCGGGGAGTACAACCGGGAAGGTCAACTTGGCAACGGAACAACAACGGATTCCATGACGCCGGTTGTTGTGTTGGGGATCTCGACCGCTAAGTCAATTGAGACTACGAACGGGAGCACTGTCTACACAACCCTAGTAAATCAGACGCTCATTGCCTGGGGTGAGGGTACTGACGGTGACCTCGGTAATGGCACAGCTGCGAGCTCAGCTGCTCCTGTCCTTGTTCGAGGGTTAAACGGTGTGCGCCAAATCAGCGCCGCTCCGGCTACGCGTTCGCTGTCTTGGCTGACGGGACTATGGAAGGCTGGGGAAACGGCACCTATGGGCAACTGAGCAATGGTGCGGCATCCAATTCGACGATTCCCGTTGCTGTGTCTGGGATTTCCTCTGCCCTCCAGGCCGCAGTTGGGGAACGAGCAATTTCGCTCTCCTGTCGGATGGAACTGTCAAGGCATGGGGTATAGGGACGCAGGGCCAGCTTGGCAACAACACCACAGATAGTTCGAACGTCCCTGTGCTGGTTGGCGGTTCGTAGCCGTATATTGAGGCTTTGATCGGGATCCGTCTCTCTGCAGCTCATGTCCAACTGATTGGAAAAAACTTCGGCACGCGGTAGTCGGCTCATGTGTTGTACGAAAGTAACATTCGTTTATCGCCGCACCTCAAGAGAATGACTAACGAGGCGGCTATTGGTTGAGCTAAGCTCGGTATGCGAGTAATATGGATAAGTAATATATGAATATATCAAAAAAACCATTCTATTTATCGCATCATTGATTTCCGGATTGGCTGTTTGGTATTTTGCGGATATGCAAGGAATATCCAGATCAGAGCAGTGTGAGTTCCAAGGATTTGTTGTTTGCGAACCGACTCATTACAACGCACTTCTCTTGACCTCCGAGATTGTATTTGGAGCTTTCTGTGCCGTGGTGTTGATTTCTTTGGTCAGGTGGCTGCTTCGACTCAAAGTTCATACCAAACATCCCTAATGCAAGGGCCTCCGTGCTGGATGGGTGCGCACAGGCTAGCGACGGCGGCGAGGCAGCCAACAGGACAGCCAGGCCGAAAAGCTGGGCGACAGTGGCCGAAAAAAGCGGAGACAGCACCCCCCTCGGCAAGCTTTCGCTTACCGGGGGGTTCCAACGTGACTAACT
>DHJF01000011.1:4181-15143 GCA_002404195.1 Candidatus Saccharibacteria bacterium UBA4727
CCTACTGACGCAAGGTTGGAACACTGATGTTTGAAAGCGCGTAGAAAAGTTGCTCTCTAAGGGAAGGTGATCGGGGTCGAGTCCGACTTCCGTTCAGACAGCACTATGATCTAGTCAATCGCGACGAAGCAAGATAACGCGACAGAAGACTTTTGCGAATACTGAGCGCCATATAGCCCCCAACCGGATCCGGGATTCGAAAGAACCGATCCATTACTTCCGCAGGAGGTCGCAGAACCGGAGAGGTTATACAGCAGTGAGTCGTGCCCATAGAATCCAGGCGAATACATCACGGTACCGATCGGAGACTCGCCACTTTGGGACCAATAACTCGCCTGCTGGTCTCTAACGCCATACTGCGATAAAAGAGAGTTGACCGATGCCTGCACTGTACCTGCTTGTCCGGCCATATTACATCCTGACGCATAAAAGCTCGTCGGCCCCAGGCAGGCATTGGGCAATGAACTGAGCACCGTGCCGTCGCTCTCCATCAGGATAAAAGCCTTGTAATAACTATTAGCCATTGCAATTGTCTTTGTTTCTTTCGCCCTATCTTGTATGCCATTGTAGGCAACAATAACAATCGCTGCCAAAATCCCAATGATGACAATAACGATCAGCAGCTCAACAATAGTAAAGCCTCGCTGCGTTGTTGGTCGTTGGCGACTACGTACTACGCGTACCCGAGAGAGAGCTTCGCGCAAGCCCGGCGCACAGGCTGAGCGATGTAAGTACGGAGACTTATTGCGTGTTAGTTGCTGCATAATTCTGAGCTGGATTATGAAGCATGAGCAAGATGGAGTCAAGAACTCCTCTCTCGCTTCTCGAGTCGAACTGATTAGCGCTATTCATTTCGGCATTTTTCTTCGTGGAAATACCAAAATCTCATCTGGTCGCACCCATCCAGCCACCCGTCCGACCGCCCATCCGGCCGCGTCGCCAAGGAAGGCCCGGATGACGTCGCAAGCTTGCTGGCGATCCGCAAAGCTGGTGCAGTCCTGGTGTCAGTCTCGGAGCAGATCGACGATACGCCGGCTGGCACGCTGACACACGGCATCATGGCTGTTATTGCTGAGTTCTATTCCAAGAACCTCAGCACCGAAGCGAAGAAGGGCATGGCCGAAAAAGTCCGCCGCGGGGGCACGCCAGGGTATGCACCGCTGGGCTACATAAACACCGTGGCCCGGGTCGACGGGGTGGAAATCAAGGGCATTGTCCCGGATCCTGAACGGGCTTCGCACATTGTCTGGGCGTTCACCGCCTACGCCACGGGCAAGTGGAGTGTCTCGACCATCCGGGATGAGCTGGAAGCTCGTGGCCTGAAGAGCCGCAAGACCAAAACCCTTCCAGGCTCTCCGCTAAATAATTCGCAGGTTCACCGCATCCTGTCCCACCCGTATTACATGGGACAGGTTAGGTTCAAGGGTGTTCTCCATGAGGGCAAGCACGAAGCACTGGTCGCGCCGGAGATGTGGCATACGGTCCAAAGTGTTCTGGCCGCCCTGCCGGTAGAAGACCTCAAGCTGCGCCAAGCCAAACTCAGCGTCGAGCTGGCTGACGCCACCCGTCTGATCCAGGGTGCTCGGCAACAAACCACCGATCTACTCGGCCGTATTGAGATCGTACTCGGGCTGCTGGGCAATGCCTACCGCCTGTATGCGCAGCACGCCGTTGATGCGGAGCGCCAAAACCTGAACGAGGCCATGTTCACAGAGCTGCGTGTTGACGCCGACGATAACCCTGAAGCCAACACCAGCCACCCGAACATCCAACAAGCGCCGAAGAGCGAGGTCGTGGCGGGCGTTCTCTTGGCCGGAACCGGCCCCGTGGGGCGCGCACAGGCCCGAAACGGTGACATGGCGGCCAACGGGGCCTCCGGAGCCGAAAAAGGCCGGGATAGCAAAACCCCCGGCAAGCTTTCGCTTACCGGGGGTTCCAACGTGACTAACTTGGCGGAGAGGGGGGGATTCGAACCCCCGGTAGACTTTGAGGCCTACACCGCTTTTCGAGAGCGGCACCTTCAACCACTCGGACACCTCTCCGTACCTTGGTATATTTTAACAGACAACAGAGTAAATGACACCTCCTGGCTTCGCCTTCCGCCTGAGAATGATATACTAACCACATGCCTCAACATACGCCGGACAGTCGCGCAACACAACCAGACGACCCACTCGCCGTCGCTGCCATGATTCTTGGCGCAATCTCGTTCACCGGCCTTGGATTTATTACGGGTATTCCCGCAATCATCCTGGCCAGCGTCGCCCTAGCGCGTAAAACACCCAGCCGTAGCCTCAGCCTCGCAGGACTCATTACTGGTTTCGTCAGCACCGTTCTATCGATAGCCGCGGTGGTCTTGCTGGTTCTTTTTGTCATTTTCGCCGCCTCGAGTCCCGAATTTACCGACCCTTCCGCTCCGGCTCCGTCCAGGGCACAGCCGTTTAGCCAGAATCGCGTATAACCCTGTTTCTTGACTTTTCATACTGTTAGTGCTATAATAAATATAGTATTGCACTAACAAACATGAATAGCACTAAAGAAAATTGGCTGACACCCGAATTTATCTCGCCCCTGGGCGAGCGGCTTGCTAAACTCTTAGGTGCATTAGCGACAACGAATCAGGTTGAAATTGTTCGCAACCCTGAAGGTGAAATATCCGAGAATTTTCAAAGAATATTAGCGGCAACCTACCCAGAGGAGGCAGGATACGGCACTATCGACACCGGTAATCGACCCGGCCAGTCAATCGCTGACATCGAAGAGGTAGTTCTTCTGCCCGTTGCTGGCTTTATTTCAGCACCTGGTTTTGTAAACTGGCAGGATGGCCGCGGCCTCGATCCAAAAAATGGCAGTTCAAGCAAGCAGCGCATCAAAAACTATAGCAAACGTACAGGAGAGACTGCATCGCCAATTCAACAAGTTGTAGTTATCCACTGGACGGATGACGTAGGCGGCGATCAGTACCGCTTTCAACTCTACGGCGATGGTGCGCATCGGCTAGGTGCTGCCATGCGGCGAGGTGATGAATATATTCGCGTTAGTGGCGGGGTGAGTTTAGTTGAAATGGGAAATAAAGGGGAATAGAGGCCGACGAGATGGCGGTCGCTTTGCTCCCTATTTCCGCTTGCTGGCAAAATGAGCAAGCTAATTTTGCGGCACTGCACTGCACTACACGAACTAGTGGCTGGTATTTTACTAAAGTAAAATCCCTCCACTAGCTAAAATCCAGCGAAGCTCACCATAGAAAATACCCCATCAAAAGATGGGGTATTTTCTATGGTGAACCCGACTAGATTCGAACTAGTGGCCTTTGGCTCCGCAAGCCAACGCTCTATCCAGCTGAGCTACGGGTCCAAAATGCGTCGTCACACACGAAACGTGCATAACGCCGCTTTTTGTGTAACTAGAAGGTGCCTTCACATACAAAAAAGCAGCGAACATAGGCTATTGTAGCACGTAACAGGGACAGGCGGCAAGCCTACATGCGTAATTTGCGTGTTAACTTATCGATAACGTCAAGTTTTAGCTCTTGCATCGGTAAACGCACACCAAGCATATCGACAATCGCCTCGCCAGCTTCTTCGGGGAAATAAACCGTTACACCAGGGCGAAAACGCTTGGTAGGAATCAACATAATCGAGTATTCGCCGTCGTCACGAATGACACCAAACGACTTAAATTCCCCAAAAGAGTAGAGTCGGTCATTAATATGGAGACCTTGTCGGCTGAGCGTGTAGTCAATTACGCGTGGCGGACGGTACGAATAGACCACCAGCGCCGCTGCCATAACAGGCACTAGAACAGCAAAGGTAATCGATTGAATCAGAAAGATAGCAATCAAGATAAACGCGACAACAACGACGCCAAATAAGATAAACCAAAGTGTCGTTTTATCATGGTGGAGATATTCCGTCGCCTGCCAACGAACCGGCTGCTGCTCGGTCGCACTTTCCTGTGGAGGTTCACTCGTGTCTGAAGTGGGTGTCTCGTCATGACTAAGTGTGACTAGGGGGCCAGATTGAGCTTCGTCCGTCATGGCCGCATATGGCGCCTGTGATGGCTGCTCCGTCGGTTGTTGCCAATCGGTTGGATCTTGATTTGGATGCATGAAATTAGTATAGCATGAGAGGGATTGGACGAATATTATTTTAGTTGGCGGGGGATTATCTACGAGGCTAGAAGTGACTAATTCTTATTGACTGAATACTTGGCTTGGATTCTCCCAAGGCTAAGCTTCTCATAACCTAACAGAGTTAAATCAATATCGAGATCTTCGGAATCAATAAATGACCTACCCTTACCTAAGATATGGGGCGTATACGTAAGCCACACCTCATCAATAAGACCTTCTTTAAGAAACTGGCTATTTATCTTTCCTCCGCCCACTAACAGGGCAGTATCTAAATTTCTACTACCTAATAATTCTAGTGCTTCTTGTGGACTATGAACTACCCTATATGAGCTGGGTGCCTGAAAGTCTATGTTTCGTGTGATTATTATCTTAGGATCAACGTCAACGTCGTCAAAATTATGGTCAGGATATAACTCTTGAACAAGTTCATATGTCTGACGACCCATAACAAAGTTACCGAAATTGCTAACATCTACTAAGAATTCATTCCAACCTTCGACTGGTAGCCAGTCTTCTTGACCGTTTTCACGAGCGACCATTCCGTTCAGCGAGACTGCCATTGATAGAATTACTTTCATAGTCTCATCATATCAAAATTTGATTCGTGTATATTCCTCAAAACAAAAACGCCATGACAATGTCATAGCGCTTATGCTTGGCGGACCGTAACGGAGCAAGTATGGAACTATATTATAAGGATCGATAAAACCGAAGGACAAATTCGGTTAATCCGTAGAGCCACTAAGGTGATCAATTGCAGAGCCATCCTTCACCTGGTCGTATGTATTTTTATCGACGGTCACTTCAAATGTGACATTTCCGTTACCGTCAGCACCAATCATATCAGGCTCATACTGGCTAACTTTTAGTTGGTATTTGTCAGGTATTTGATCGGGAATAGAAAATTTTCCATAGCTATGATCCACCCAGTGTGAAGGGGTGAAAGCATGTTCTAAAATCTGTGACTGTTCGTCATCTTTAAAGCTAGGAGAATGTAATTTAAGTTCCGTAATACCAAATGCAGCGAGACCAACAGAACCGACAGCTATGAGTTTGGCGAGAGCGTGATGGTTGTGTTTCTCGCCACCATTACTGTTATTTTCCATGAAGTCTTTTTTATTTTTTTCGAACATATAAAAATACTACCACAAAAGTGGCAGTATGTCAATTAATGCTTGGCGGAGGAGGGGAGATTCGAACTCCCGCTCCAGATCTCTCCGGACTAATGATTTAGCAAACCATCCCCTTAAGCCACTTGGGTACCCCTCCGTGTCGGGTTGTATGCACAATGGATAATATGTCAGTGAACTATTGATTAGTTTACCTTTTATACTCGTGCACTCTTCAACAATACAACAACATGTGGCTATGTTACCGTACTTGGACGATTATACCACACGACAGAGGCGGGCGGTAGACTATTTGCCTGTCTTTGGTATAATTAATAGAGAGAAAGGAGTTGCTATGACACGAGCGTGGCGCACAACAACCAATAGTATTGGCGCCGTCACAGCGGTTCTTTTAAGTAGCCTCGCATCACTTCCTACCTACGCGTTTAGCCTTACATTACAAGAGGGCGCCGACGCCGCCAAAGGTGCCGACCAAGTAGCCAATATTTTTGGCACAACTGGTATTTTTAATACGATTACTAACACTATGTTGTTTTTAGTAGGCGCCATCAGCGTTATTATGATTATTATCGGTGGCATGCGGTATGTCGTCTCGGGCGGCAACGCCAGTAGTGTCAGTGCCGCTAAAAACACCATTCTGTACGCCATCGTCGGTATTATCGTCGCAATTCTCGCCTACGCTATTATTAATTTCGTCATTAGCAGCTTCGCGCCAGGAATTGGCGGCGGTATCACCGGCGGAACAAACGTTTAAAAAATATGACAGATGATCCGAATCCTCCTAGGATTCGTTGCAAGTTGTGACATTAGAAACTGTATAGGAGTACTTGTAGTAAGCATCCCAGTAGGCGGGCGCTGCGCCATTAGCACAGTAGTACGACTGGACACCACCGTTGCCGGCAGCAGCCCAACCTTCACGAAAGCCCAAACGCCGGTATAATGTTGTCGATTGCGGACCAGTTTCGAGAGCTTGCCAGGCGCCAAGAACGTACGACGTGCCATCACTGGCGTATTGATAACACCCCGTCAAACTATCCCAAAGATGAGGTGAGACGTTCTGCGGCAGCTGTGGTAGATATTTCGGCGTGAGTCCAGGCACCCAGTCAGCCTGTTTTGTACCAAGCTGGCAATTCGTATCTGTATAGGCAGTCGACATCCCTGACGGAGCGGTTATCGGATAACTGCCATTATCTATGTAATACAATTGTAGCGCCTTGCTGACGGTCTGAATATCCGCGAGACGGCGAGCATCGCGCGCGCGAGCTTGTATGCCGCTATATGCCACGATGACGATAGCGGCAAGAACACCAATTACGACAACCACGATTAAGAGTTCGACAATAGTAAAACCTGATTTCAAGGAGTTACGGCTCGTACGCCGAGGGCGCCAGATAGCGTCTCTCGTTTGCGGTGTTTTAAGTACCATCATCTCTGCCTGTAACTATGGAGCACGAGCGTTGTGGAGTCAAGCTCGACTAACCATCGTGGGACTCACCTTGGCGGTGAGGGCGACCACGAGTGCGGAGAAGCTTATCTCTCGAATGCAACAGCCACCACAATATCCTACTACGGAATGTAACTTAATGAGCTGGGCCGGTTGACGTCGAGTTATTCTGTGTACCATTCCAAATCCAACTAGATGAGTTACCGTCGGCATAACCGTAAGACGCGCCGCCCTGAGCACAAAATACACCATCAGCCCACGCCTGAAGACCGGAAACTGAATTAATAAAACGGTACTGAATATAGGCGGTGGTCGTAGTTGCTGGGGTAGTAAACGTAATGGTGGCTCGCTGCCACGTACTTGATAGGGTAAGGTTTGCCGAACCGTAACCTTCACCGAGATAGCCCGAGGAGTTATCTGCCCTACCAGCAATATTGACTGTTTGGCCTGTGGTTCCCTTTAGAGAGATAGAGCAGGTATAGGTTGTTGAGGCAGTGGCATTTGCTATCGTCCAGTACATCCCCTGCGGATAGGCGGTCGTATTGGTTGTGACCAATGCTGAAATCGAGCCATAAGCTGCAGTCGTCGAGTCAAGTGTAATTGGTGCGGCGTCATATGAAATAGTTCCGGCCAAAGTATTTCCCTCAAAACTCGGATTCGTAATCAAGTTCGTCACCGCCGCCACCCCGCCAATGCCATCACCCGGACAGCCGCCGGCGGTCGGGGTTGGTGCGGTGTCACTAATGGTGTAGGAGCTGGTGCCGTTAGTCCCAGTAATACAGTAGGTGGTTCCGGTGCTGTGGTAGACATAGGTCGTGCCGGCACTGGTTGGGAGTCCCTTTCCGCTGTCAACGGCTCCAGCCGTCAGGGCATAGCTGCCGTTGAGAGTGTTGTCATTGGCCATCTTCTTGGCACTGCCTTCCAGGTCAGCCTGGACGGTGGCTGCGTGTGCCCGTTGTTGGATACCGTTGTAAGCGACAATCACGATGGCGACCAGAATGCCAATGACGACGATGACGATCAGGAGCTCGACGATAGTGAAGCCACGCTCACGCGCTCGAGAGAAAGCCGACAGAGGGTTGTTCATAGCTATCACTATAAAGCGCAAGCAGTATGGGGTCAAGGTAGAAGACTGTCTCTAAAGCCCCGCACGCAACTCTTTTCTTGGTGGTTTCATAGAGAAGGCGGTCGCGGTGCCGCCTATTTTCACTTGCTGGTAAGCTGAGCAAGCTAATCTTACTGCGCGGCGAGTTCGAATCGCCCCATCCGCGCAAATAAAATACAGTCCCAAAGGACTGTATTTTATTTGGCGGAGAGGGCGAGATTCGAACTCGCGGTACCATTGCTGACACGACAGTTTTCAAGACTGTTCCCTTAAACCACTCGGGCACCTCTCCATAAGTGGTCGCTCTTAATATTAACAGATACAGCCTCGTTAGTCGAGGGGCTGGCAAGCAATTGCCGCCGCCCAAATTTCGCGCGCACCCGCCGCCCGAAACGCCAGAGCGGCATATTTCAATGTCGCGCACGTTGTGACGACATCATCAATCAATAAATAGGGGACTGTTACATCAAGCGTTTGCCGAACCCGAAATGCTTTTTCGCCTGAGCAATCCGCTCGGAACAACCAGCGCCATGTTGCCTATCCGAGCCTACTCGCTCAATCACTGGCTGTAGTGTCAGGCGACGTTTTTTAGCGAATCGTCGGGCAATCAGCCCAATGTGATTATAGCCACGCTGACGAATATGCGCCGCAACCGTCGGAATAGGTACGATCACTGTATTTGACGGTAATTCACTCACACGGGCCAGCAAAAGATCGGCTAACACCGGCGCTGCTGCCTTGGCGTACTCAAATTTATACTGCTTTACTAAATGTCGTAAACTTTCGGTATGTATGCCGGCACACCACGCCTTTACATATGGCACGCGGCATTGTTTGCAAATACCATTACCGCTACAGACTCGCCCGCATGCAATACAGTTGACAGAATCCACTTGGACGATGTCGTATTTACAACTGTCACACAAAATGTTATCATTTCGTCCGCAAGAGCAACAGGGGTGCGGTGCAAGCTAGGATAATAGGCTATCAATCATTGTACTTTTTACGTTTAAGCTCCTTGTTTTGTTGATTATACCGCAAATGTTAGTTATAATGTGAGAGACGATTTGTCAATAGAGCCTAGAGAAAAGTGGAGGATATCATGGCCCGTAAACAGAATGACGATCTATTGATCGAGGACGAATTAGCCGCAGCGTTTTTAAACGATGACGACCTATCTCAGCAGCAAGATACAACAACAGTACCTGTAACCGACGACAGCGCATGGGAAGAGTCAGAAGACGATTTTCCAGGCCAACTAGCCGTCGATGTTTATGAGACTGACGAACGCCTTATCGTAAAGGCACGTACAGCCGGCGTAAACAAAGAAGATCTTGATGTGAGCATCAGTGACGGTATTCTAACTATTAGCGGCACTCTATCGAGTGGTGATGATACAGATGCAACACACTGGCACATCCAAGAATGCTACTGGGGCGAATTTAGCCGCACCTTGGCACTTCCTGTTGCTGTTAAAGAAGATGAAGTTGGCGCAGTCCTCAAAGACGGCGTGCTTAGCATCAGCTTTAGCAAGGTAAAACAAGAACAAGCGAAGAAAATTACTATTCAGTAATTCAATCGTTTCATTAAAAATGACCCTAGCGAGAGGGTCATTTTTAATTGAGCAGTGACGACGAACGTGGCTTGTTACTTCTTGGGTTCGCTCGCAGCTCCCGGCCCGGCACGAGGAGAGTTTATTGATGACACTATGTGCCGTAGCTAGCGCGAGCCAGTTCTCCCGACCCTTCTGTCCGATTAGATGAGCCAAAACGCCATGGGCGAGCTTATCGCTCCCCATAGAGTATGTCCGAAAACAGAACGGGTGCGAGGGGTGGGTAGTAGACAACTCAGAGAAAGCCAAAGGTGAACGACTGGATTCTGAATCACGTCCAGAACGACGAACGAAACAAACAAAAAACGCTCCCGAAAGGGGAGCGTTTTTTTAGAAAAGCTATGGATTATTTACCAAAGCTACCGATAACGAAGTTAACAAGGGCGTAGGCAAGGATTGCTACGACGATACCAACAATCGCGTAAAGAATAGTGTTCTTGGCACCAGTTACAGCACTGCTGTCACCACCAGATACAACGTAGCGGATACCACCGATGATCAGCATGATAACTGAGATTGCACCAATCAAGAAGAGGAGTACGTTCGTGATAGTCTTAAAGATACCTTCACCAGTACAGCCAGCTGCTGCGTTGTTTGCACCACCAGCAAACAAACATGCCGCTTTACCTGTTTGGTCGGTACCCTGAGCACAGTTTGCGCCAGTTTGTAGAGACAAACCACCTGTTGTTGTACAAGCAGCGCTCGCGTTAGTAGCTGGAACAACAGCAGCAAAGCCAATGCCAAGTGCTAATACTGGAACGATCAACAGGCTCTGTAGGCTTTTCTTAATAATATTTTTCATTTATTTTTCCCTTTCTTAGGATTACTCTACTTAGTTTATACCAGATGGAGGTACTTTTGTTAAGTCTTTTACTTACCAAACGATGAAATTACGAAGTTTACGATAGCGTACGCCAGAACCGCCACCACTAAACCGATGACCGCATACAAAATGGTATTCTTCGCAGCAGTAACCGCACTACTGTCACCACCAGATATAACGTAACGAATACCGCCGATGATAATCATAATGACCGCAATGGCACCGAGCGCAAACAACAGCACGTTTGTAATCGTCTTTGCGCGTTCTGGCAGCGTTGGACAGGGAATGGTCACGCCCTTATCGTCCTTACAACCTGTATTGTCGCTCACCTGATTAGCACCGTTCAAAATAGTGTCGGCGGCGGCTGCGTGTGCAAGATTTGGCATAAAACTCAGCACACCCACTAGGGCGAAGGCTGAAATAAAAGCTATTTTCAATTTATTCATATTATTCCTTCTTTATTTAAATGTCGTTACGACAAAGTTAACAATAGCGTAGGCTAAAATTGCCACAACAAGACCGATTACCGCGTATAAAATGGTGTTTTTCGCCCCTGCCACGGCAGCGGAATCACCGTTAGATACCACGTAACGAATACCGCCGATGACAATCATAATAACGGCAACGATACCAAGGATAAACAGCATCGTATTCACAACCGTTTTTGTCATACTCGCAGCACTGTCGCCCGTATTACCACACACCGACTGTGCATC
>DHJF01000011.1:15286-15427 GCA_002404195.1 Candidatus Saccharibacteria bacterium UBA4727
TACCACACACCGACTGTGCATCCGTAGCCTGTCCGGTACACCCCTTATCAAATACGTTGATTGCGTTGGCTGGTGTCACTGGCAGTGCAACTGTACCGATACCCACAACCAGCCCTAAAACCATTACAAATTGTTGCCATT
>DHJF01000041.1 GCA_002404195.1 Candidatus Saccharibacteria bacterium UBA4727
CCCCGACAACCGTCGAGCAGATGCTCCGATTGTCGGGGTATTTGCTTTATTTGGGCAAATTATTTGCGAATTCAATCAGTTGGGCGCAAAGCGTTTGGTCTTTGGTGTGAATGGCCAGCTCCTGCGTGCCAAACGCCACCCCGCGCGAGTTAAAGTTATGAGAACCGGTAATTGCCTCGTAGGTGCCGTCTGGCAACTGAAAAACGCAAAACTTGGCATGCAGTAACACGTCACTCCTGTAGTTATTGGGCACTCTCGCCTTGATTTGATCGATAGAAATGGCCAGCTTCTCAAATGAGATTGCGCCGGAAAATAGGTTATACCAATACTGCGCGTCTTTTTGTCGCAACAGACGGACGAGTTGACCGTCTGGGGCGAGCATTGACACGTACCACACCTTCGTTGCTTTTTGCGCTAGCTCGCAGGTGCGCTCATAGATGAGTGACTGATACTTGATGCCGGCGTCGAGTAACACCTCTGTTGTGTCGTCTGCGAACAACACTTGGTCAGAGGCGCGCTCCAGGGCCGCCTGAGGAAGCGCGTCGTAGAGGGTTTGTGCCAACGCGACGTCATCATAGCGCAGCATAAAATCATGCGCCGCAAACGAGCTTGATGTCAGGTTCACGCCACCGCCGATATAGACATGGTCGTCCACTAACGCTACTTTTGCATGGTGTCGCCCTGCAAACGGATTAATCCCACGCGCGCCGACCGTATATACCTCCAGACCTGCCTTTGCTGCCAATATCTCCCATTGCCGTAACTTTGTAAGACCAGCACGTCCGTGCTCGCGTATCGCGTTAGAATACGAGTGAATATCATATATAAGTGTTACCCGCACACCCCTTTTGTGCGCACGTAGACAAGCTTCGACGATCGGCTCCATCCGTTCTACCGTGTCAAAGTCCATCGTTTCCAGTAGAATACGCTGCTTGGCGGCGGTTATCGATGCGAGAAGATACTGACGATAGTCTTTACTCGCGATACAGAGCTGTGGTTTTGTCATGATAATAGTATGACACAGTCTCTCACGACGTGTTATTTCAGACGTGACGTTTGAAAGAAATAGACGAATATTCTATACTATATGATGGACGCATCGCCAAATGGCGACGTTTCACCTCTATTACACCTACGTAATAGACCAATTTGGACAGAGGAACAATGAACGAAGAACATGACTCAGTTGACGAGGTTGCCGTCCAGCGTGCACATAAACACTGGTCGAAAGATAGTCGCACCCTCGGCATCAGCTCCGGGCCAGTCAAAGAGGCTGCGGTACGCATACTTGTAGGCTTAAGTATTGACCCGGACACCTTGCGGCCGTTGGTAAAGAGCCCCCTTGTGGCAACCTGCAAGATAGAAGAGTCCCTCCTTGCGGCCAACAGACTCGATGCTGAGCAATTCGTCGAACGCGTCAGGAGCAGTTTGTACCGTATTCTCAAGAGAGACCCGGCCCAACTGGAGTTCAAAATTGACGCCGACGGCTTTGTCGTGTTGACATACACACCGTAGCACCGTTTTATCCGCTTGAGGACATGAGCCTCGCGACCCCTCTGTCCTCACCCACAGACAAGTGAATGTATTTGACGTGTCTGAAGGTGATAAACAAAATAACCTCCGGTTTTACTCGGAGGTTATTTGTATAATTAGAAGTCTAATTATTTAGTGATTTTGGTAACAACACCAGCACCAACAGTCTTACCACCTTCGCGGATAGCGAAGTTAAGACCTTGCTCCATTGCAATTGGCTGCAAGAGAGTAACCTTGAAGGTAAGTGTATCACCAGGCATAACCATTTCTTTGTCAGCAGGAAGTTCAACTTCACCAGTAACGTCAGTTGTACGGAAGTAGAACTGTGGTTTGTAACCCTTTGAGAAAGGAGTGTGGCGGCCACCTTCTTCTTTCTTCAAGATGTAAACTTCAGCGTCAAATTCGGTGTGTGGAGCAACTGAACCAGGCTTCGCGACAACTTGACCGCGTTCGATTTGTTCACGCTCAATACCACGGAGCAAGATACCAGCGTTGTCGCCAGCTTGACCTTGAGTAAGGTTCTTCTTGAAAGCTTCGATACCAGTTACAACTGATGTCTGAGTAGCTTTCACACCAACGATTTCAACTGCATCGTTAAGTTTAACGATGCCTTGTTCGATACGACCAGTAGCAACTGTACCACGGCCTTTGATTGAGAAAACGTCTTCGATAGGCATCAGGAATGGCTTGTCGAGGTCGCGGATTGGTTCTGGAACGTAGTTGTCAAGAGCGTCAACGAGTTCCATGATAGCGTCTTCAGATGCTTCGTCACCTTCGAGGGCTTTTGTAGCAGAACCCTTGATGATAGGAGCGTCTTCGTCGAAGCCGTTCTTTGCAAGAAGTTCACGGATGTCCATTTCAACGAGTTCAACGAGTTCAGGGTCAGCAAGATCCATTTTGTTGAGGAAGACAACAATCTTTGGAACGCCAACTTGTTTCGCAAGAAGAACGTGTTCACGAGTTTGTGGAAGTGGGCCGTCGTTTGCAGCAACAACCAAAATTGCGCCGTCGATCTGAGCAGCACCAGTGATCATGTTCTTAACGTAGTCGGCGTGACCTGGCATGTCGACGTGAGCGTAGTGACGAGCAGCTGATTCATACTCTTGGTGAGATGAAGCAATCGTGATACCACGAGCACGCTCTTCTGGAGCGTTGTCGATCATTGCGTAGTCAACTTTTTTGTTCGTTGCGCTAGGAAGACGCTTTGCAAGTACAGCCGTGATTGCTGCGGTTAAAGTTGTTTTACCATGGTCAACGTGGCCCATAGTACCAACGTTAACGTGAGGTTTGGTTCGATCGAATTCTGCCATGTGGGTTAATCTCCTGATTACTTATAATTTCGCGCACAATCTATAACAGACTCCACGACGTATAGCTTCGATTATACAGCCTTTTTATTAGTTAGTAAAGTGTTATATGCGGGCTAGTGGAAAT
>DHJF01000012.1:0-12019 GCA_002404195.1 Candidatus Saccharibacteria bacterium UBA4727
ATCCAGAGGAGCGGGGCTCTACTTTGAATCGGGGTGAATGAGGAATGGCTAATAACGCCACCGAACGTGTTCGTTCATTGCGTTTGTCTTCTCTAGTAGTCGACGCTGAGCGGCAAGTCGCTCCTCTTTGTCCTTGATGCTATCTTCGAGAAACATGTCAAGGCGCCGAGCTAATACCATAGCCGCGGAGTCTCCGTATTCGAAGAATCTGTGCGTCTCACCCTCACGCGCTCGAAGCCCGTCGAGAAGGTCGGCAACTGTCTCGTAGGTCATAAATCGGGCTATTTCGCTCGTTGTTGCATGGTTGGTGTATACCAACCATGTTCCCTTGCGGGTTAAGAAAACTTGGACAATGGGTGAGCTACCACCCCGAATAGGATTTAAGTAAAGCTGTGAATATCGCTCTACTCGTGACTGATTAAACCACAGACACCTCGTGCCAGTCAGCTCACTCCATGCGACATACTCAGCCCAGGTGGACTTCACGTGTTCGTAGGAATAGGCATCTTCAAGCTTCTCGAAGTCGGCCATGTAGGGAATCTGCGGTTTGAAGAGCTCAAACTTGAGCTCAAGGAAACGCGCGTCGAATCCGTAGCGGACAAAATCGGCGAGGTCCATTTTTTCGCCTTTGAGCCAAAAATCGGCTACCAATTGTTGTACTTCTTCGCTGATGGGCATACCCATTGCCAGCTCCGTTCTCTGTGAAATGTGCAACTCCTCGGGGCATACCCTTATTGGAGTTAAGACGACGACTGTCATCCTTACGTGTGATTATAGACGAGCAGTTGCTGACTGCAAGCATAAACAAAAAAAGTTCCGCGAATATCCTCTTGACCGCAGAACGTATGCGGCAAGCCCAGTGGGTGTACTTTATGGCACACCGTGCATAAGACTAAGCTCTGCTGCGTATAGATTTCTCAAACTTGATAAACTCTTATAACTATGGTATAAATCATACCTAGTTCGTCCTTTAAATAAACGTGTTATGTTACGAAAGAAGGTGGTTCGATTGGAGTTTCATGATGGCTGGGCAGCTCTTGCTCTAGCGATTTATATCGTAGGCGGCCTGATCTGTTGGGTCTTGGCTAGCATCGGATGGGAGGGCTCCCCTTCCAAGAGGGCCGAGCTATACGCCTGGCTAACAGGAGTATCGCTATTCCTGGTTGGTGTTATGGTTGTTAACGCCATCTCCTGGAGTAGCTCATACGACCACAAGGATGATCGGACTGCAACCGTTGCTGAAGTTGTCGGCAAATTTGGCTTAACGTCCGGAGATGAGTATCCACTCGTCCTCGGCAGCCGCGTCAGTGGGTCAAAAGGTGAAGGGTCCGTTTCTGGTGGGTTCTTCAGTATCTCCGGGTCTATGAGTGTGCAACCAGCTACCGCAACATCGGTCAGCTTCCAAAATGGTAACGCGAGTTACATTCTTGAGCTGCCGACGTCAAAGATTACTTTCGTGCAAGATGCAAATCATGCACCGACAGTGAAACTTTACCTAAAGAATCTTGATGTTCACAGCAGTGGGCTCGATGGTTCTGATGGCACAAGCGTCGTCTACAGTTATGGTGAATGTAGAGTTGCTGTTGTCAACTTCTGGCTGAACTGTGTGAAGCCGACGACTGCGGTGACGGTACATCTCGATGACGCCGTCCAGCGCCGCGGCCTGTCGCCGGTTGTCGCTGATAATTTTGACAGCGCCACCATCACATTAACACCGGAGATGTACAAACAACTCCTCGGATAGAACAAAGACCCTTTGTCGGGCAATACCTCGCGGTTACACGCTGATTGGTATTGCCCGGCTCGGGTCTTTTTGATGTATACAATAAAAAGAATTATCACATTGTGAGAACAACTGGTCTACAAGGAAAGAGTAGCCTACATGTTAGGTGACGGATGGCTCTTTCCGTCACATGTGCAAGCATAAACAAAAAAGACTTCCGTAGAAATCTTTAAGTACTGTACCTGAAAGTAAACATTCGAAGTAGCCTAGCTGAGATTAGCCCAGATGATCTTGATACTCTCTATGAACAATTCAAAAAAGATCAGCCAAAAGACTAAAACGGTAAGATATCGGATGATTTCACGCGTAGAACTTGCGTGATTGCTTCAAAAGTCTCAATGGATTGATTTACTTCGCCACGTTCGATTCTTGAATAATAGTTCACACTAACGCCTGCTTTTTCGGCAACTTCAAGCTGCGTAAGATTTAACCGCAAACGGGCTTCTCTTAGTCGTTTACCTACTTTTTCGAGGGTTTTATTTGCGATCATAATTATGTGTGAATTATAGCATAATGATTGTCCGTGTGTTCACCACATGGCGGGTGTAATTTTAGCAGCCCCTAATGGACGAGTTTAGGACTTTTCAGCTAGAAAGTTCTTTGAATAAACTATCGCCCGTCACTTTGAAGCCTGACTCTAGCATCTGACTTCTAAATGGATTCGTTTTAGCGAGTTCCGCATACAAGTAAGAAATGTCGAGTTCGTTTGCAGTTTTCAATAGCTCAGACATAATCGCAGCACCAATTCCCTTTTTCTGGTGGATAGGATGAACCGTAAGGTCGCATAATACCGCATGCCGGACATTTCCAGCGATGCATGCCATTCCAATTAAGATTGACTCAGAATCCCTAACGCCAACGATAGCCAAAGACTGATCAATACACTCTTGCCATCGGGCCGTTGTATCACCTTTCCAGTTAACTGATTCGCGCAACGTAATTATTTCGAGTGGAGAAATATTAGCCTTATTAACAAAACGGTACAGTCCTGGCAAGCTGGCATTGTTGAATGGATTTCCTGTCATGCATTTATAATACCAAACAAAAAAGACTTCCGAAGAAATCTTTAATCATTGCGCTCATGCTTGGCAGCCCCTAGTGGATGAACTTCGAAACCTATAACGTTCAGATGTTATATATTTCAGAAGGTATTTCTGGCGATATAGTATGAATACGTTCTTTTTCGCCATCTTTGTCGACAAGGTAAACCTCACCTGCGTTGTCGATCATTTCAAGTACTTTAACGCCCATAAAAATAATTGTCTCGACTGATCGTCCACGTTCGATTTCTCCCCCAGCGAATTATGCGGGCACATTCATCATTGATATTTAGACTAAGTTCAGCTGTCATTTGAAAATAATACAATATAGCATAGTATTTGTCACTATACGATAGAGCCTAGTGGATGAGTTTAGAACTATTTTAATTTTGTTTTGAGAAATGCTAGCAATTCAGGAAATTCAAGCTGCGGTTTCTTATGACTTCCAAAGTGACCGCGATCATTGAATTCAAAATACTCGCTATCAAGCCGATCACGAATAAATCGCGGCTCGGATATCGGAATATAAGGATCATCAGTGGAGGCAAAGATAGCCGTCAATTTTTGATTAGTTTTTATCTTCCCCCAGTCCCAAGGAGTATCAAAGTAGCCACTGGTTCGCTCATCTTCATAGCCCAAATCGGTATAGTATGTACCCACTAAAACACTCGCACCAATTTTATGCTCTTCGGCATATTTGAGAATAGCTAATGCGCCAGATGAAGCTCCAACAACAATATCGTCTGGACTCAATTTAAGTATGTCCGTAAAATACGGAAACCAGTATTTCTTGCGTGCCAGCTTATTATCTGGAAGATCTGGAGTAAGACATTCAACGCCAACAGCTTCGAGGTTTGATTTGATATAAGGATACCAGTCGTCAGTTCCGTAACTATTTCCATTGCCGTGTAAAATCACAACTCTATTCATATGCTTATTGTAACAAACAAATAGCCTCCTTAATGGAGACTACTTTTACACTGCCCATGCTGAAGGAAATACGATAAAGATTGGGCCGCCACAAAGAAAGACACCTCCGACGGAGGTGTCCTAGCTATAATCATTTTGGTACGCGAGAGAAGACTCGAACTTCCACGTCCCGAAGGACACTAGCACCTGAAGCTAGCGCGTCTACCATTCCGCCACTCGCGCATACTTTGGGTAGTCATGCGTATGTGTCAGCTTACTACTTATCAACAAGATGACGCGCTGCGCGTCTACTGTTGATCCCGCGTTTCACGCAGCGCCACTTGCGACGTGGCGTGACGTACGCAGATAAGCGAATCGTACCTGTGCTATCATAGCGGTTTAAATGGCTCTTTTCAAGTACTAGTCAGCTGGTGAATAGCTAGCGAGTGATGTAGTGTCATAATCAGAGCGCAGTTCAGATACCAGTTGACGTAGCTCAACGACTTGTTTGACGCCGGGGTTTAAGATGCCGCTTGGGTCAAAAATAGACTTAACGCTGGTGAATAGCGCTGCCACCTCGTCGTCAAGCTGTGCGTGTGCAAAGCGCGCTTTAACGCGGCCTTCGCCCGCTTCGCCAATGATATGGCCGCCGTGGGCGTCAACTACTTTCGTGTACTCGTCGAGTAATTTGAAAATCTTTTGTTTGTCGCCAACCTTTTGCAATTCGAGGACGGGTCGAGTGTAATAAATATTATCGAGCATACGACCGTGCAACGGCAATTCAACGTGATATTTCGCCGCCAGTGCTTCGACCGCCTTAGCGAAATCTTCAGATCGCCGGAATGGTACGTAGGCGCCATCAATCAACGACGGTGCCGACATATTCCTACCCGCTGGAGTAATGGCGTAAGTCGTCACGTCACGTAACGCCAGCAGGTCGACTGCCTCGGTGCCATTGGCACGAAGTACCTTGCTAGCTACTGCTTCTAACAGCTTGGCGGCTTTTTTGGCTTTGCGTAGGCGGGCATGTTCGTTAAAGTCGTCAAATCCAACTAAGATAACTGCACCAACGAGGCCATCGTCCGATTTGCAAATGTCATACTTCTTGCCACGCGCGGTAGCATTGTCGAATAACGCACCGTCAAAGTACTCCAAAAAGACCGGATAGAGAGCGCGCAGTTGATCGAGAACATCACGAGCCAATTCCTTGGTCGTAAAACTGGCCGCCACGACCGATTGACTCGTGCTGACAAATTCAGTTTTTAAAATCATTTCAGAAACGATACCAAGCGTCCCCTGACTACCGACAAGAAGTGGCGTCAGGTCGAACGAGCCGTCTTTTTGTTTGACCTGCGTAATAGCAGCGTAGCCAACATTGTCGCGCACATTATCGGCAAGTTTGTCGGTCATCATTTGCTTGCTGTCTTCAATCAAATTATCAAGATTGCGGTAAATCTCGCCTTCAAAGGTTTGCAGCCCCTTCTTCTTACTCAGTTCGCGCTTCGAGATGCGCTGTGTCTGGAGGACATCACCATTCGCCAGTACTACCTCTACCTGATGTACCCAATTGCGCATATCACCATACAGGCCAGACAAATAACCGCTGGCATTATTAGCGACGGCACCGCCGACAGTACTGTATTGCTGAGAGACAGGTAGCGCTGGAATTGCCATACCGTGCAGCGCTAAAGCCTCGTTGAGCGCCCCAGCGTTGAGTCCAGCCTGGACACGCACCAGCTTTTGTTTGGCATCAAACTCGCAGATACGATTCATGTGTGCCGGCATGACAATCGTCGCGCCACCGCCAATCGCTGCACCAGTTTGGTCAGTACCGCTACCACGCGCCGTCAGGCCCATAATGTGACCTTTTTCGGCGAGCTGCCAAGCGAAACGCGCAACTTTACGGATATCGTTAGTGACCCGAGGGTAAATTACTAATTCTGGAGTTATTTCAAGCACACTGGCGTCGGTACTCATCGCCTTTAGCACGCTAGCGTTGGTCGAAACCTCGCCTAGGATATGTTCTTGCAAATACGCGGCCACTTTACTCATCGTTTCACCTCTCTCATTTGCTACTATCATACCACAAGCATCATCGATTCCAGTCTATTTTATATAACAGATATTGACAATATTCATCCATGAAGACATGCTATGGCAATGGATACGTTCCCTATACTCCCTGACCACTATGTGACGCGCACCGTCAACGACATGAATGAGGGTGAAATCTGCTATATACTGAGTAAATACTTGCTTGTCGACTACAAGACGCACCAACCATATATCGATAAGTACGTACCGATTACGATTGACGACAGCGAACCAACCCGCCTCTTAGGCAGACTCGGTGTCATGCGCGTGTTTGCCGGCAAGCTACTCGAGAGTGTTGCTACTGACGGCTATATTATTGATGTGCGTATGCTCGACGAATATGACGTCGTCCCGGACACACTTCACCCAGATGAAGATGATAGCCCCGATAGAGTTAGCCAGCTGAACGACAATATGAAGAATCTTATTGCTCCGATAGGGATTATTGCCGTTGATGAAGACGGCAAAGAGCAAACATACGTCAATGACGCCGCGCTTCACGGCCCTGTCATGACGCTCCTCGACCACACGGACGAGCTGCAAGCTAAACTTACCCAGGCACGCCGCCTGGCACCCTCAAGAGCCAGAAATTTTAGGGGACCTCGCACGTCGGGAACTGCGCAGTCGTTCGACGCGGCCAAAACTATGGATTCTGAGCAAACAGAATGATATACTAGGTGAGTTACCAACAGATATGCGCGAGTGGTGGAATTGGTAGACACGCTAGCCTTAGGAGCTAGTGCCTTCGGGCGTGGAGGTTCAAGTCCTCTCTCGCGTACCAAATAGAAAAGCAGGTCGGCTGGCCTGCTTTTCTATTTGGTACGCTAAATCGTGATCGACTTCTCAGAGTGTATCTCTTTATCCACTATCACCTATAGTTGCACTTCCATCATCTTTGTATTATATTTCATAGATTATGACAAGCGCTGAACAATTCGATGATGAACTCACGACACTTCTTAATGAAGGAGATGCCTCAGAAGTTGCCGCCCGTCAAGCCGAATGCGATACGCAGGCTGTCGAGGAAGCATTATGGACGGCACTCGAACAGCTTGGTATTGTTGTCTCCCTGGGGAGAGACCCGGCCGGATATGATGATGATTTTGAAAATCTCTACCAGAAGATCCTGGAGCGCGTTGCCATGTCACCCTCAGATAGTCAGGATACCGAAGAGATACGAGAGCGCAAAATTGCGCTTGCTACCCATACAGAATGGGATGAAGATTGGCGCTTGCTCAACGCCATGGGCGCAGCACTCTACCGACAGCAATACACTGGACTCACCCAATCAGAAAAACACCAACTCAAAAAGCAAGCTATGGCAGATGCGTATGCGGGCGAATCAGAACCAAGCCGATGGCTCGTCCTGTATGACAGACTGCTTGAAGGAGATCCACTCAATCTTGAAACACCGGCAGACCTGGCGCTGCTTGAAGCTGCTGAGGCAGAATTCGTCAATCATACAAATCGCCCAATCATCTTGCTATTCGGCGCTGTTGCCCGGGCGCTTAGAGTCTCCCCTGATAGCAGCGAGCCACTCCTCGTCCACACCGCAGAGGATGTAGAGAGCCGCACCTTTGCGGCCCGTGATATTGTCGAGGTAGCCCATCAACACGCCGGTGATACCCAGCGGCCAAATCGCCACGAGGCAATTTATGCAATCCTCGGTGAGTATGAGGTACCTCTCACCCCTGACGAAATCACCACCATCCTACAGTTAGCTGACGCGTACGCCAAATAGTACATAATGTCTTCCGTTTTTCACACAGCCGTGCTATACTCATAGTATAACAGTCCTACGTTATGACCGCACCCCTGGGAGAAATCCCGGGGGCTGCTTTTTTCTCCACTATGAAACCATCACCCTATTCAGTTGAACGAAAAGTTTTCGGATTCGCCATGTCGCATGACCCAGCGGAGATTTTTCAGGTTATCCAAGCCGATTCAAGCCATCAGCTGCCCGAACTAGTGAGTGGGGTTGTTGCCAATATCATTAAAGAGCGTGCGGAATCGTCAGGGCAGAGTGTCGCCCCGTCTTTAGAAATATTAGAAGACACCTTGACGTTCGTAGCAACAGGCGTCCGCGACACATATAAAATCCTCACAAATGAATTCGCTACTACCAACCCACCACTTACCTTCGAACAAGCGATGGGTATTGCGCAGCACTCGCAAACCGCACAGACAATTGCAGCGCTCGCCCTGCGTTCTGCAACAGAGCTCGAGCCACTAACGACCCTCTACCCTGGCCGATCAATCTACCGGTTAGACGCATCGCAGCGATACATTGAACCAGGCAATCAACTTCAGATACCGTCAACACCCATCTCCAGCTGTCCGTTTGCCGGCCGTGAAGGTATCGTTACGCCCGATCCGCTCTTTGTACGCTTTGTCGCATGGGCAGGTGCAATTTCAGTCCAGCACTATTACAACCAATCACTCTAACGACAAAAAAGACACCTACATTAGGCGTCTCGGCGGTAGAAAGTGAGGTATGCGTTTCCATAACTACGATTGTCCACCACAACAACTCCGTCTTTGGTCGGTACCTCACCCCTACCTGGGTGTGATAATATCATAAGTCCACCAGGTTTTAAAAGGTCGAAAACTTTCTCAACTGTGGAAAACTGGGTGTCCCAATAGGGTGGATCGGCAAAAATAATGTCGAATAATTGTGGGTTTTTCGTGCCCAACCAACTCGAAACAGTCGTGCGAATAATCGTCGTTTTTTCTTCCGCCTCAAGCGTCTCGATATTACGAGTCATATAGCGCTGCGCCGTACGGTCTTTATCAACGAACGTTGCGTGTTTAGCACCGCGACTCAGCGCCTCCAGGCCGATAGCGCCCGTGCCGGCGTAAACATCAAGCACTTCAGCGTCGGTAATTTCTCCGGCCAAACTATTAAACATCGCGTTACGAATACGCTCGCTCATAGGATGCGTGCGGCGATTAGCTGGTGCGGCTATTTTACGACCTCCATAGAGGCCGCCAATGATGCGAATGTTCATGCCTGTACCGTCGCCTTCACGGCTGCGTCATACCACGCAAGCGTCACCGCCTGAATCATCAACGGCAAAAGCTTACCACGCGTTTCCTGCGCCAAATGACGCGTCCAACCAAGCCGTGTGTATTCTTCGTACATCTGCATTGTATTAATGCGCGCCAACATATCATAAAAGACCGCCTCAAAACCTACCTCTTGAACGTGGTCGTAGGCCGCTTGTGACGGCGCAGCTTCGTCGAATTTGAGTGGCGCAATCACTGAGGCGACACCGAGCTCGAAGCCGATATGCGTCGTAAAGATACCTTTCGTTCCCCAGTACTCCCAGTTGTTTTTGAGCTGATGACGACGAGTCTTACCAGGTAAAATCAGTTTATCTTTGGTCGTCACGCGCGTCTCAAGACCTTCACCACCGCGCAGCTCTTCGAGCTTAGCTTCAAGCGGATAGTGATGCGCCGGTGTCAGGCCGTCAACAATGGCATGCGCCAGCCATGCCGCCTCAAAGGCCGCGCGGGTCGTATTATGCTCCTTTAGCGCGGTGCTCATATTAAAAATATGGTCATTCATCATGTCAATAAGGTTGCGGTCAGTTATATCAGCGGGGTCAATATAGTGCCACGGTTCGTCTTTGGCTGGGCTTTTGCGTTTGATACCATCGGGCCCATTTAAACCTTCAAAGTGCAACACTTCGCGTGTCGTCGGAAACTTCAGCGATGCTGGGACATGTTTTTTAATGTGGCGGTGGGCCACGCGGTCAATCTTTTGGTGGACGCCCATGACGAGGCCCGATTTTGTGCGAAAAGTTGTTCCAGAATACATGTTAGTTTAACGTCGTTAATCGCTGATATTGCTTGACTTGATCAGCTAACTGTTTGTATTCTAACAGGTTTTGGCCGCTTTGGGCGAACCATTTGGCTTGTTTTTGCGCCCTGGCAATCAGTTTGGTATCCGATAATGTGGCGATTTGCAGGTTCAGCGCTCCGTGCTGGGCCCGACCGTAGATTTCACCCGGACCGCGTAGTTTGAGGTCAACTTCAGCCAGGTAGAACCCATCGTTCGATTTCTCAATTTCGCGCAGACGTTGGCTCGGCTTACTGCTGTCGCTCATCACCAAGTAGCAGTAGCTCTGATGACTCGAGCGACCGACACGACCACGTAGCTGGTGCAGCTGGCTCAGACCAAAGCGATCAGCAT
The DNA here is from genome assembly GCA_002404195.1 of Candidatus Saccharibacteria bacterium UBA4727. Taxonomy (GTDB): domain Bacteria; phylum Patescibacteriota; class Saccharimonadia; order Saccharimonadales; family Saccharimonadaceae; genus UBA6022. The sequence continues at coordinate 10,022 of DHJF01000012.1, forward strand.
TTTCGATCATCATGACGGTGGCGTTCGGAACATCAACGCCGACTTCGACGACCGTGGTACTGACCAGAATGTCGAGTTCGCCGTTGGCGAATTGTGTCATCACCTCATCCTTCTCGCTCGGTTTCATCTTGCCGTGCAGTAAGCCGATGCGGCGGTGACCAAAGACAGAGTTCTTGAGCTTTCTATACTCCGTCTCCACGCTTTTGATGTCATTGTCAGGGTTGTCGTCAATCAAACTACAAATCACATAGGCCTGGCGCCCGGCGGCGAGTTCGGCGTCGATGACACCGTATAGCTGCGGGCTACTGGTGGGTGCAAAAATCTTGGTGGCAATCGGTTTGCGACCTTTTGGTAGTTCGTTCAAAATACTGACATCGAGCTCACCATAGACAGTGAGGGCTAGCGACCGTGGAATCGGCGTGGCGGTCATCGCCAGCAGGTGTGGCATGTGCTCTGATTTTTTGAGTAATTCTTGGCGCTGCTTAACACCGAAGCGATGTTGTTCGTCAATCACCACAAAACCGAGCCGGTGGAATTGGACCGTCTCCTGAATCAAGGCATGCGTCCCGACAACAACATGCACCGTGCCCCTGGCAATTTGTCCATAGAGCGTCTTGCGCGCCTGTCCTTTGACACTTCCAGTCAGAAGCCCTACCGTCACCCCGAACGGCTGCAATAACTTACTGAGCGTTTCGGCGTGCTGAGACGCCAATATCTCTGTCGGCGCCATCAAGGCTGTCTGAAAGCCCGCCGAAGCCGCCTGGCGCGCTGCCAGGCCCGCCACAACCGTCTTACCTGATCCAACATCACCTTGCAGAAGGCGGTTCATCGGTGTCGCTTTTTCAAAATCCTGAATAATCTCCCAGGCCGCCCGGCGCTGCGCAGCGGTCAAATCAAACGGCAATTCTTTGACGAAACTCGCCACCACCGACTGCTCGAATGGAATATGCCAGCCGACGAGTTGCGCGTTGGCTTGTTTGTTTAGCTGACTCGCCAGCAGTAATTCAAAAAGTTCCTCAAAGGCCAAGCGCTCTTTGCCCGTTCGCACATCATCGCTATTTTCAGGAAAATGCATAGCCAGAATAGCGTCTGAGCGCGCCAATAGGCCCTCAGAGGCCACGATAGCTTTGGGCAGCGTTTCGGGCAGCATCGTCATGAGCGGCCGTAATTCCGCCAAAATTTTACGTACCAGCTGGCTTTTGAGACCTTTGATTGAGCGGTAGACCGGCAAAAAACGGTCGGTTTGGACCGGCATGTCGCTGACTTTTTCGGCACTTGGATTGGTCAACTGGTATTTATTGTAATTAAACTCAAATTCGCCCGAAAAAAAGAACTCGCCATTTTTGAGCTGCGTCTCCCTATAAGGTTGGTTAAACCAAATCGCTTGTAGCTTACCGCTGTCGTCGGCCAACGTGGCGGTCGTCAGGCGTAACCCGCGCCGCACCGGACGTGTTGCAATCTGCTCACAGCGCGCCTTGATGGTCATTTTACCAGGGTGAATGTCGGCAATTGACACCACCTCTGAAAAATCTTCGTGACGATATGGTAAAAAATCCACCAAATCGCCAACAGTAAACAACCTGGCCGCGCTGAGTTGTTCGGCTGTTTTAGGTCCAACCCCTTTTACTTTTTCTAGCGAGGTCGTGAGTAACATATTTTTATTTTAGCATCTCTCGCAATTTCGTATGCGCGTATGAATGAAAAGTAGCCTAACAATAGCACGTATTGAGTAGTTTACTCATCGTCTGAGCCGTCGTGAAAGGTTGTGCCGTTGCCCCACATTGTTACTATGCAGTGTAAAGCATGAGCACTATCGGGTCAAGCAGCCATGAAAAAGCCCGCTCAGTGAAACAGCGGGTGTTAGCGCGGATGAACGCGTTAACGGCTTTTCATTGATCGGGCAATACAATTCGCTATTCAACCAGCTGACCGTCGACATCGTAGAGTCGGGTGGAGATGGTGGGATAGGTGAACTGGATGCGGAGTTGACGCTGGAGC
>DHJF01000012.1:12242-12558 GCA_002404195.1 Candidatus Saccharibacteria bacterium UBA4727
ACTGTAGTCAAGTGACGACGACAGATCTACCAGCATCCGGTGACCGGAGAGTCGTCCGGCGCGCATGATCACGGCGTGCCCTGCGATATGATCGATTAGGCTCTGCGGCAGCGGGTTGGGTTCGTGGGCGTACAGATGAATACGTAACAGTCCGCCGTACTCTAGCAGGCGTACGACAGTGATACCGATAGTCAGGCGGTCTTTCGCGTCGTTCATGTCAACTCCTCGTTACGTCTGGAGAGTGGATACTCATTGTGGCCAGAAATAGCTAAGTATGATTATGACATATTAATTCCAATGTTGTCAAAGCTAAACT
>DHJF01000035.1:0-3641 GCA_002404195.1 Candidatus Saccharibacteria bacterium UBA4727
CCTTGAGGGTGGTCTTTTTAAGTAGTGTTATGCTACTTGTCGCTAGGTTTAGTAGCTTTTTTCGCGGCAGCTTTTTTAGCTTTGCTCGCCAGAGCTTCTTTGCGGGCTTCGGCAGCGGCAAATTTAGCTTTAAATCGATCAACACGACCTTCGGTGTCGATGATTTTTTCTTCACCGGTAAAGAACGGGTGAGAGGCTGAGGAGATGTGCATTTTTACGAGTGGGTACTCGTTGCCATCTTCCCATTTAATAGTATCTGCGGTCTGCGCGGTTGACTGTGTCAAAAAGGCAAACCCCGCCACATCGTCGCTAAATACGACTGGACGGTAGGTTGTTGGGTGTATACTGCTTTTCATATCTGTATCATTGTAGCTGTTTTTGGTGTAAATGTCAAAGCCGAGCCAGGTAGGTGAGGCGACGTTAGGTTTTACGGGCTCGGATGAGTTTTTTAACGCCAAGAGTGATGGCGGCTATCGCGACGGCGATGAATAAAATAGCGGGGATGAGCCACAGCTCATTTTGGCCGGATATAACTGATTGAAAGAAGCCGGTATTTGGCGCACCAGGAGTGATTGTTTCAGTCGTCGTTTGGCCGCTATACGTTGAAGTGCTGTAGGTCGACTGACCATAAGTAGTTGCAAAATAATAGCTGGTGAGTGATGTGAAATGGTTGAACATATCTTCTCCTTGTGTTTTGCGTAGTGTGGCGTTATATTGAATATATCATATTATTTATGGTTGGGATCAGAAAATAACCTCAGGAGGGTATACGACAATGGTACAAACAACGCAATTTGCAGAGATTTTAGGAATGGGCGCACCAGAGCTCATTATTATTGCAGTCATTATTTTGTTGATTTTTGGCGGTAGTCAATTACCAAAACTCGCAAAAAACCTTGGTAGTTCAGCCAAAGAGTTACGCAAGGGTTTTGACGAAGCGAAAAATCCAGCTGCTGACAAAAAAGCCGATACTACAGCCGACAAGGCATAGTCCATGGCAGCCTCTAAGCAGGCTGCTAAATCGCGCACGGCAACGACGTTCCATGATCATCTAAAGGAGCTGCGTTGGCGCGCGTTTATTGTCGTGGCCGTTTTTGTTGTCGCCTCATCAGTTGCCTACAATTATAAAGACTGGCTGCTGGCTATTTTAATGCGCCCACTTGGTCATGAAAAGCTCATCTATCTCACGCCAGCCGGTGGCTTTAGCTTTATCTTTCAGGTGACGATTTACGCCGGCCTGATTGTGACGGTCCCAGTGCTGGTGTATCATATCTTTCGTTTTATTTCACCAATCTTGTCGCAAAAAACTCGCCTTAACTCCGTAGTGATTGTCTTGTCATCAATGATACTACTCGGATCAGGTGTTTGCTTTGGCTATTTCTACGCCATTCCCGCTGCAATGGACTTTTTAATTCATTTTGCCGACGGCTTTGCTAATGCCTCGCTGACTGCTGAATCGTATCTCGGCTTTGTCATGGCCTACACGGCTGGTCTTGGGTTGCTGTTTCAGCTGCCACTACTACTCTTGTTTACGCACTGGATTTATCCGCTCCAGCCAAAAAAGCTCCTTAGTTTTGAGCGCTATATGGTGCTCATCGCTTTTGTGGTGGCGGCTATAATCAGTCCGACGCCCGATGCGCTCAACCAGACGATTATCGCAGCGCCAATCATTCTGATGTATCAAATTGGTGTCATCGCGGTCTGTATTTCGGTCTATCGTCGAGCTAAGCCCGCCAAAATAGCCGCGAAAGTTCAGGCCAGAGCACTGGCTGCAGGGAAGCAGACGACAGGTCGGGGCGAGACTGCGCTGTCACAGCCTCCATCTATTGCTATCGTGTCGCCCGCCGTGTCGGGTGTAGCTACCGTACCAGCGTCGCTGGTACGCCAAAAACGGCGTTCGATCGATGGCGTCGTGTCGTCAGCCTCCGCGCGTCAGCGGGTGAGCGCTCTGCCTCGTCCACCGGTCAGGGCGCCTGCCATCACTAAACCAGTTGCGCCGTCGCAGGTACGGCGTTCGGTGGACGGTATGTCGCTAATGCTCGAAGATGCATAACTGTTCTTGACGTTTATTTTTCACAGTGCTAAGCTGNNGCTGAAGGGGAATAAAAGTAATACGCTAAACAAAAGAGTAGTCAGTATGCTAAAAATACAAACAGTAGAAATTCTTCAACAAGAGATGGATCGTAAGATGTTCCTCAAGACGACCGGTGTTGCCATTATCGGTTTGGTTGGGGTTACTGCGCTTCTCAAGCGCTTTGACGTCTTTGGTGATGCGCTCACAAAAACCGTCACGCCTCGTCCTACGACAGCGAATGCTCAGAGCGGTCTTGGCTACGGCAAATCTTCGTACGGCGTCTAAACCTAGACACGTCACCTCTCAGCTGTTATAATAGTGAGGTAAATTATTTAACGACACAACTCGTATCAAACTCCTGAACCTTCAGGGATACGGGTGAGGAACAAAGGAGTTCTAACTTTATGGCAGTAACTGTCGATATTAAAGCTTTGCTCGAAGCTGGTGTCCATTTTGGACACAAAACGAGCCGTTGGCACCCTAAAATGGCGCCATACATTCACAGCAAACGTCAGGATTCACACATTATCGATCTGACAAAAACCGTTGAAGGTCTTGAAAAAGCACTTCCATTCATCACAAAAGTTGCCGCTAGCGGCAAGCAGGTCTTGTTTGTTGGTACGAAAAAGCAAGCCAAAGACATCGTTCGTGCGGCTGCTCAAAAAGTAAACCAGCCATTCGTGACTGAACGTTGGGTTGGCGGCATGCTGACCAATATCGACACTGTCACGCAGCAAATTAAGAAGCTCAAAGATCTTGAAAAGCGCATGGCAACTGGTGACCTTGAAAAGCGTTACAACAAGCTCGAAGTACAGCGTTTCCAGGAAGAAATTGATGAATTAACAGTCAAATACGGTGGCATCAAAGATTTGAATGGTCAACTTGGCGCTGTTATCGTGATCGACGTGATTACTGACGCGAACGCTGTAAAAGAAGCCAAGACACTTGGCGTTCCAGTGGTCGGTGTGGTAGATACCAACGCTAACCCTGCGCTGATCGACTACATCGTACCAGGTAACGACGATGCTATTAAAGGCCTCGAACTATTGCTTGATTACTTTAGTCAAGCTGTTGCAGAAGGTGCTGGCACAGTTAAACAAGAGGAGAAATAGGGAATGGGCGTTTCAATTGAAGATATCAAGAAGCTAAAAGAATTAACTGGCGTTGGTCTGACCGACGCGAAGGTTGCGCTTGTTGAAGCTGATGGTAATTTTGACAAAGCTCTCGAAGCTATGCGCAAAAAAGGCCTGACAAAAGCCGAGAAAAAAGGCGACCGCGAAGCCCGCGAAGGTGTGATTGACAGCTACGTTCACAGTGGTCGTATCGGTGTTGTTGTTGAAGTGAACTGCGAAACTGATTTCGTAGCTCGCCTCGATGGCTTTAAGACATTGGCCCACGAAATCGCGATGCAAGTCGCGGCAATGAGCCCACAGTACGTGTCCGAAGCGGAGATTCCAGCTGAAGAAGTTGCACGTGTTAAGGCTGAGTTGCTTAACAGTGAATCATTGAAGTCAAAGCCAGCTGAAATGGCTGACAAAATCGTTGAAGGTCAGCTCAAAAAGCACTT
>DHJF01000035.1:3813-5385 GCA_002404195.1 Candidatus Saccharibacteria bacterium UBA4727
CTTTTTATACCTTTTATGCTAATATTATAGTAATATAACGAGCTAAACAAAAAATGTCCGAAAAAGAACCCATCTCACCCCAAGATCCCGAGCGAAAGGCAAAAGGCTTTTACTTGCCACATTACCCCGATCCGGGCAAGCCGTCAGCGATGAGGCATCCGGTGTATGGTGAGCTAAGTGGTGATATGCCGGATCTCGCAACGGTAGAGCCGATGGGTGAGCGTGCGTCGAGCGATCCAGAGATTGTACGGTTGATCCAGGCGTTCAATCAGGCGCCAGGCCAGCTGCCTGATACAAGGAGCGGTGAGCTACTACAAACCTTACCGGGGGACGACAGGGGCTATAAAATCCCACTCGCTTCAATCAAAGCTCTTGATGAGGATAGCAATGGTATTGTCTATTTGCGACGCGATAAATTCGTCTATGGAGTCGGACTGCGTAATTATACGACTGGACGCGACACGCCAAAAAACGGGGTTTCGAGCAAGAAGGTGATCGATGCTAACAGCTTAAAGCCGAGTACGACGATGCCTCCGTTACTGCATGTCCAGGCATTCTACGAAGCAAACAGCGGTCAGACCTTTTATGCATTAGTGGGTGACGGTACACACCGGCTTGCTAGTGCGTATCACCGCAGTGATGGATACGATGAACACGTGCCAGTCTCGTACGTTTCGTTTTATCGCCTTGATGAAAACAGTATTTCAGAAAAGCTCGAAGAACTGTCTTCGCGTCAGGATGAACAGAGCGAACCGACGCATCGCCGTATCGGTCATAAGCTCTTGTCGCTTCTCGGCATCCCACCGACCGGTCGATAATTACTGGCTTCATCTGCTATACTAAGAGTAGATAATATAAGCGAGAAATAACATGTTTGATACCGATCCCTATGAACTAAAGATGGCAGGCGCATTGGAACACTTTGAAGAAGAGCTGAAAAAAGTACGCACCGGCCGCTCACACCCAAGTATGCTCGACGGCATTAAGGTAGAAGCGTACGGCGTACCGACGCCACTCAACCAAGTAGCGAATATTACCGCCCCAGAGCCACAGTTGCTACAAGTGACGCCGTTCGACCCAAGCATACTGCAGGCAGTTGCGGCGGCGATCCGGGCTGATCAAGCACTTGGCTTTAACCCTAGTGATGACGGTCGCATTATTCGTATTCCCGTGCCACCACTGACCGAAGAACGCCGTAAGCAACTCGTGAAGCAAACGGCCGACAAGGTAGAAGACACGCGTATTGCACTACGTAACGTTCGTCAGGACGCGCTGAAAGATGCCAAGCGCAAAAAAGATGCCAAGGAATTATCTGAGGACGATGAAAAACGAGTCGAAAAAGAAATTGACCGTTTGATGAGTGAGAACCAGGCCAAGCTGGAAGCAGTTTTTGCTGCCAAAGAGAAGGATATCCTTACAATTTAATGACAGACGCACTGCCAAAGCATGTTGGCTATGTCGTCGATGGCAATCGTCGTTGGGCGAAGCAGCATGGCCTACCGCGCTATGAAGGCCATTTAGCTGGCTATAACGCTCTGCAAGAGGTGGCGATTGCGACGTTTGATGCCGGTG
>DHJF01000028.1:0-829 GCA_002404195.1 Candidatus Saccharibacteria bacterium UBA4727
TAGCGAATGGTATACTAAAGGCATGCCATCACCACATGAAGTTATTGATATCGTTCGGTTACCTGATTTACTACCGACAGGTGAAACCAAGCCAATTATGAAGGCCATCGAAGACGGCGATTGGCTGTCTGTTTTTGCGATTTGGCTGTATAGAAAAACGCCCGAGCCAGCAATTTTGTTTCAAGGCCGTTCACCTCGGGCGACGGTTTCGCCGGGAAAACTCGATATATCTGCGGCCGGACATTACAATGCTGGCGAAACTGAGCTCGACGGCCTGCGTGAACTGCGCGAAGAGCTAGGGCTGGAGATTGACCAGGCTGATTGCCATTCGTTTGGGCGGCATGTTAATACCTACCTCGACACCTTGGGGCGCGAACGTCGGGCTGTTTTATCGACCTACGTCTGTGAGTTTGCTGGTAGCGACAGCGACCTGAAGCTAGATGAACGTGAGGTTTCAATGGTCTATTGGGTGCCACTACGAGCTCTGCTCGATCTCTATCACCAGAAGCGTCAAACAATCGACGTCGAAGGCTTCGACCATGACGGACACCCGCTTTCTCGCACCGTCACGCTCGACGACTTTTTCTATAATATTGACGACTATCATTTTCGCAATGCCGAGAGGCTCTATTTGTATCTGCAAGAAGGCTGGATTTAGTGCGGATTATTGGGATAGACCCAGGCACGGGGATTTTAGGCTTTGGTGTGATTGACGTCCAAGGTAATAAGACCAAGTTAGTGACGGCGGGCGTTATTACTACACCGGCCCACACGCCGCTGGCCGATCGCCTGGAGGAGATTTACTTGGAGCTGACGAATATTATCGCCG
>DHJF01000028.1:1013-5580 GCA_002404195.1 Candidatus Saccharibacteria bacterium UBA4727
GCAGCTCTTTTTTGCACGTAATGTCACGACGGCGATGAGTGTGGCGCATGCTCGCGGCGTGGCGATGCTGACTGGTAAGCAGGCTAAGCTCACAATCGAAGAGTACACACCGCTTCAAATCAAGCAGTCATTGACGGGCTACGGCAAGGCGGACAAAAAGCAGGTGCAAGAAATGGTGCGTATCCAACTCGGCCTCAAGGACGTCCCAAAACCAGACGACTGCGCCGACGCCTTAGCAGCGGCCATTATGTGTGCTTTTATGCGTCGCACCAGCTAGTTTTCAGCTTGAATGGTATAATAAATAGGTAGAATGCGCCGTAGTGCGTGGAGTATACTGCTATTATGATTCGTCAAGGAAGATATACAAAAAAAGTCTCATGGCCAAGGCGCGCTAAGCGCCAACTCAAACGTCGCTGGAAATGGTTTGCCGGGCTGTCTAAAACGAAAAAAGCGTTGCTGATCAGTGCGCCGATTGTGGCTTTCTTGATTATCACGCCGGTTGCTACCTATGCGTACTACGCTAACGATATTTCGAATCAAGAACGCTTGATGAACCGGAACAATACCGGCATTGTCTTGACCGATAAAGACGGTAAAGTGTTTTATAGTATCGGTCGGGCGCAGCATCGGACAATTACTCCCCTGACGCAGATTTCACCAACAATGCAGCATGCCTTGCTAGCGTCTGAAGATAAAGATTTTTACAAACACGGCGGCTTCTCACCGCTGAGTATTTTACGCGCACTGTACGACAATGTTTTGTCGCACGATCTCACTGGCTATGGCGGATCAACGCTGACGCAGCAGCTGGCGAAAAATACGCTACTAACCAACAACCAGACAGTACTGAGAAAATATCAGGAACTGGCGGTTTCGATTGCGATTGAGCAAAAGTACAGTAAAGATCAAATCTTAGATATGTATTTGAACTCGGTCTATTACGGGGAAAATGCCTTTGGTATTGAAGATGCGGCGCAGACCTACTTTAACACCACGCCTGATAAGCTCGATTTGGCGCAAAGTGCTATGCTCGTCGGTGTGTTACCGGCCCCAAGCGCCTACTCACCGATTAGCGGTAACGCCACCTACGCCAAAGAGCGCCAAACCACGGTTCTGACACGCATGGTGTCGAACGGCTATATTACGGTGGCCGACAAGCAAGCGGCGTTAGCCGAGCAGCTTCGCTATGCACCGGCTAGCAACCAGAATGCAAGTGTCGCCCCGCACTTTGCGCAGATGGTGCTACAGCAGCTCTACGATAAGTACGGCGAAGAAACAGTCAAACGTTCTGGTTATCAGGTAAAAACAACGCTTGATACGACGCTGCAAAATCAACTCGAAACAAACATCACCAATCATTTAGCGCATATCCAAAATAACGGCGGCTCTAATGTTGGTGCCGTAGCGGTTGACCCGACAACGGGAAATATCCGGGCGCTGGTGGGTAGTGTCGATTGGAATAACCCTGACTGGGGTAAGGTGAACATGGCTACGAGAGCACGACAGCCGGGCTCAAGTTTTAAACCAATCTATTACGCTGGCGCGCTGGCGAACGGCACGATTACACCGGCGACAATTCTCCATGATGTGAAAACCGATTTTGGCGGTGGTTACACGCCACTTGATGCCGATCTTAGGTTCCGTGGTGACGTGACGGCACGTCGTGCGATTAATCAGTCACTCAATATTCCGAGCGTTGAGGTGATGCAGAAATACGGTATCGATAACGCAGTAACAACAGCCAATCGACTCGGCGTTACGAGCGTGAAGAGTAACAATAATTACGGCCTGGCGTTGGCGCTTGGTGCGGCTGAAGCGCCGTTGCTGCAAATGACCAACGCCTATGCGGCCTTTGCCGACGGTGGCCAGCAATATACACCAACCACGATTATTCAGATTAATAATAAATATGGCGACGCTATTTTTACGACCCATCAGGTCAGCAAACAGGCAATCAGCGCGCAGGGCGCCTATCTGATATCGAGCATTTTGTCGGATAATGCCGCCCGCGCACCGATCTTTGGCTCGAGTTTGAATGTGACCGGCCACACGGCAGCGGTCAAAACCGGTACTACCAACGACAATCGTGACGCCTGGACGATTGGCTATACGCCACAACTGGCGCTTGGTGTGTGGGTAGGCAACAACAACAATGATGCAATGCGCAGTGGTGGCTCGGACATGGCTGGACCAATTTGGGTAAGTACCATGAAGCAAGCTCTGGCGGGGATGCCAAATGAGCCATTTATCATTCCGGCGGGCGTGATTCAAAAATCGGTTTGTTCAGGCACCGGCGCTCTGTCGAGCGGAGCGGGTAGTGGGACGTATAGTGAATATTTCCTTGCCTCGGCATTACCGACTGCTACATGCTCGCCAAAACAAACGCCGCCGCCCGTCGAAACCCCTGCAACCTGTCCGGATGGTCAGACTGGAACGCCGCCAAATTGTACAACACCAGCCGCGACCTGCCCAACAGGCCAGACTGGCACGCCGCCAAATTGCGAAACCCCTGCAACCTGTCCGGATGGCCAGACTGGCACACCGCCAAATTGTACCAGTACGACCCCCGCGACTTGTCCAACGGGTCAAACCGGCACGCCACCGAATTGTATCCCAGTATCGACGACACCTCTCACCGGTCACTAATAAATGCGCCCATCTGTGTCATACTAGTTATATGATTGCACATGTCTCTGGAGTAGTAGCAGAAAAATTTAATTCATCAGTGATTATTGATGTTCACGGCGTTGGGTACGAAGTGTCGGTGCCGCTGGGCGACTATGACAATACCGTCGTGGGTGAGCCAGTTAAGCTTTACACCTATCATCACATTCGCGAACAGTCTCAGGAATTATTCGGGTTTTCAAGCCTGGCTGCTAAAAAGTTGTTTGAACTACTGATTACGGTGCAGGGAGTTGGGCCAAAAGCTGGTTTGGCCATCTTATCTCTAGCTGACAGCGAAACGGTGCGTAATGCGATTGCTAATAGTGACGTGGCGTTTATCACTAAAGCCAGTGGTGTCGGTAAAAAGACGGCCGAACGCGTGGCCGTGGACTTATCGGATAAGGTTGGCTTGGCACTTCGGAGCGACGTCAATAGTATGGGCGTATCGCATGCGGTCACTGGTAACGACGAAGCTCTCGAAGCCCTAATGGCCTTAGGCTACAATCTTAATGATGCCACGAAAGCGCTTGAGGGTATTTCAAGCGAGCTATCGACGGCCGAGCGCGTGACGCAGGCATTGAAGGGCTAAGCGGTGAACTGCGAGATTTGCCCAATCCTCGGGAGCCATAATGACGGCAAAGATGTGCAGGTGTTCGAGACAAAATATTGGCGTGTGGTTCTCGATGGTGATCAGCGGTTTTTAGGAAAATCATTCGTGACACTCCTTAAGCATAAAGAATCTGTCAGCGACCCATCAAGTGAGGAGTGGCAAGATTTACATACTGTGATGCTGCGACTTGAAGCGAGCGTTAAAGGCGCTTTTGGACCAAGTCATTTTAATTGGTCATGTCTGATGAATAATGCGGTGGTGGCTGGTCAACCAACCCATGTGCATTGGCATATGCACCCGCGCTATACACGGCCGGTTGAATTTGCAGGTGAAACATTTTACGATACCGAATTATTTCCACCAAGAGAACGTAGCTCGCACGTGGTGACGCGCGACATCTTGTTGCAAATTATGCAAGCTATGGCGTCGTAATGTATACTAGATAGAGATTATGGCTGTAGAACGAATTGTTGATACGAGTGTGCAAGGGGACGACGCCGCGGAGCTGGCGATCGAGGTGACTTTGCGGCCGCAACGATTTGACGACTATATTGGTCAGGAGCGCCTCAAAAAAAACTTGAAGCTGGCAATTGCCGCGGCAAAAAAACGCGAAGAGCCAATTGACCACGTGTTGCTGTATGGCCCTCCGGGGCTTGGTAAAACTACCATGGCAACTGTCATTGCCAACGAAATGGGGACGAGTATCCGCGTAACGGCTGGTCCAGCGATTGAACGCGCCGGTGACCTTGCCAGTATTTTGACAAATCTCCAAGATGGCGACGTACTGTTTATCGACGAGATTCACCGTCTCAGTCGGACAGTTGAAGAAGTGCTGTACAGTGCGATGGAAGATTTTAAACTAGATATTGTGATTGGCAAGGGCCCGGCGGCTCGTAGCGTCCGGCTTGATTTACCAAAGTTCACCGTGATTGGTGCCACTACGCGGACCGGTGCGCTGGCCGCGCCACTGCGCGACCGCTTCGGTCACATGTACCGTCTCGAATTCTACACACCAGACGAGATTTCTCAGATTATTGCTCGAGCGGCAGGTATCTTAGACAGTAAGATTACCGCAGAATCAGCCGATTTACTGTCGACCAGGGCGCGCCTCACGCCCCGCATTGCCAACCGCCTCCTGAAGCGCGTGCGTGACTACGCCGACGTGAACGGTGATGGTATTATTGATCAGCCAACGACCAAAAAAGCCCTGGCATTGCTTGAGGTGGATGAGCTTGGGCTTGATCCAGCCGACCGCCAAAAGACTCCCCGCCAGGATGGCGCGGTTCCGGCACG
>DHJF01000028.1:5605-10914 GCA_002404195.1 Candidatus Saccharibacteria bacterium UBA4727
GCCATCTACTGATAAGTATTATTGATAATTACGGCAGTAACCCGGTGGGTCTCAATACGATTGCGGCACTCACCGGCGACGAAGCGACCACGATCGAGGATTTTTACGAACCGTATCTATTGCAGATTGGTTTTATCGAACGGACGCCACGCGGGCGGCGCGTGACACAAAAAGCTTACACTCATTTAGGTAAAAATCACCCAGATACCGTTGAAAGCTCGATACAATAGCTGCACCGTTGTACGTTCTCGCTTGGTAACACGAACAAGTTCGCGTTACTCTCGCCTCGTAGTACAATGGATATATGGAAGAACCTACTTTGCCACCTGCAGATACGCCCGCTCAGCCTCAACCAGCTGCCTATGATACCGAGGGGCGACCACTTTACTACGCGCCACCGGAATACCGGGCGCAGCCTGGTCCCCAATTTGTCCATATGAGTCGGGCGATTGATCCTGCTAAGCAAGTGATATCAGATGAGATTAAGGCCAAGCACGATGCGTCAGCAGTAGCGTATCCTTTTCTTAATTTGAGTGACGGTGAGTATATTGTTAGCTCGGTGCGTCGTCATCTGATAGGACTCGTTATGCCACTTGCTTTGGCGGTGTTTTTGATTGCATTCATTGCGTCCTGTCTTGTTAATTACTCCGTTATCGTTGCGGCGATGGGGCTAACAACGCCACCTGATTTTGGCCCCGTTGCGTTTGTCGGCGTGGCACTTATGATTCTCGTTGGTATCGGCAGCTATATTGCCTATTGGGTTTATGTCGCGAACAAGTTCTTTTTAACTAACGAAAGTGTCATTCAGGAAATTCAGTTTGGCTTGTTTGCACACCATGAGCAAACGGTTAGCTTGGCTAATGTCGAAGACGCTAGCTACGACCAGCATGGTATCATCCAAATGATGTTCAATTACGGTTCGATTCGCCTTAGTACCGAGGGCGAAGAGACGACCTATCGGTTTAGTTTTGTCGCCAATCCAAAAGCGCAAATCGCGACGCTCAATAATGCGGTCGAAGCCTTCAAAAACGGCCGACCAGTTTAAGACCTAGCTATTATGAAGACTTGTTTTACTGTAGGGCGCTTCTTTTTGGAGCGTTGCTCGTAGGGTGTAGCTTTTGCAGTCAGTCCCCTCTATATTACAGTCTTCACCGGTGTAACGGTAGTCAGAGCCGCTCGTACCTAAGGCGATGCCGTTGGGGTCAGTGAAAAGTGTAGGATCCATGGCGGTCAGTACTTTGCTGTCAATCTTGACAGGGTACGAGTGACGGGCGCCGTAATAGACTTCTTCCAAGTTGTAATACATGGCATTAATCGCGGTTTTGCGCTGTGTGTCGTGCTGAGCTGCCATTAAACTGTTGCGCTGCGTGAACAACACGATGGTTGCAACACCGAGGAATAAAATGAGGGTGATTACTTCGATAACTGTAAAGCCGTGAGAACGTTGTTTCATTGAATCTATTATATCAAAGTATATGTCGTCTGGCGTATCATTATGTCGTATACGGCTGTGGTGCTCACTCGCGCGGCGTTGTAGAACAAGCCTATATTATACGTTTGCCTCGTCGTGCTATAATAAGCAACAGATAAAGAGAGGGAGATCATGGCTAAAAAGACTGAAAAAGCAGAAATGCAAGAAAAATCGACCACTAGTGAGGGGAAATTGAAGGCGCTTGGCCTGGCGATGGACCAAATCACCAAACAATTTGGTGATGGTTCGATTATGAAACTGGGCGATGCTCATAAAGTAGACGTTGAATTAATTTCATCAGGTTCGCTCAGCGTTGATCTTGCCCTTGGTGGTGGTTATCCAAAAGGCCGTATTATTGAAATCTACGGCCCAGAATCAAGCGGTAAGACGACTCTGACACTCCACGCTATTGCTGAAGTTCAGAAAATGGGTGGCACGGCAGCCTTTATTGACGCCGAACACGCACTCGACCCAGCCTACGCCAAGCGCCTCGGTGTTGACATCGCCAATCTGTTAGTTTCACAGCCGGACAATGGTGAGCAAGCGCTCGAGATTGCCGAGACGCTCGTGCGTTCCAACGCGGTTGACCTCGTGGTCGTTGACTCCGTGGCGGCACTGGTGCCACAAGCTGAAATTGACGGCGAAATGGGCGACAGTCACATGGGCCTCCAGGCTCGTTTGATGAGCCAGGCGCTTCGTAAGTTGACCGGTATTATTAACAAGAGTAAAACGACCGTCATTTTCATTAACCAGATTCGTATGAAGATTGGCGTGATGTTTGGCAACCCAGAAACTACCACTGGTGGTAATGCCTTGAAGTTCTACGCCTCAGTTCGTATTGATATTCGCCGCACTGGGCAGATTAAGGATGGCGAAGAAATTGTCGGTAACCGCACCAAGGTGAAGGTTGTCAAAAACAAGATTGCGCCACCTTTCCGCATTGCTGAATTCGATATTATGTACAACCAAGGTATCTCCAAGACTGGTGATGTGCTTGACCTTGCCGTCCAACATGAAATTGTTGGCAAAGCCGGCGCTTGGTTCGACTACAACGATGCTAAAATCGGCCAAGGCCGTGAAGCGACGAAGAAATACTTGCAGGAAAATCCTGAAGTACTCGATGAAATCGACAAAAAAGTTCGCGCTAAGGTAGCTGAACTCGCCGAGGTATAAACGCTCTGATGTCAGTTCTGAAGCACATCACCCAGAGTGGTGTGCTTTTGCGTTACAACCTCTATACTAGAGAGTATGATTATTACGGCCGTGACCGCCCAGCAAAAAGATAAAAATCGCATCAACGTGATGGTCGATGGCAAGTATCGCTTTTCGCTCGATATTTTTCAGTATGCCGACCTTGGAATTAGGGTCGGCAAAGACTATAGCGAAGAGGAGCTGATTGAGCTGGAGACCGAAAGCCAGTTTGGCAAGGTTTATATGCGCGCGCTGGAATACAGCTTGATGCGACCGCACAGTGCCAAAGAGGTGCGTGATTATTTATACCGCAAGACGCGTGACACCAAGACAAAAACCAAAACCGGTGAATTAAAAGACCGACCAGGCGTGCCGGCGGCAATTACCGAGCGTGTCTTTGCGAAACTGCTTGAAAAAAAGTACATTGATGACGAAAAATTCGCTAGGTTTTGGATTGAAAATCGTAATCTACGGAAAGGGACCAGTCGGCGCAAGTTGCAAGCAGAGCTGCGCGCTAAAGGGGTTGAGAGTAGTATTATCGAGCGGCTGCTGGCGGATTCGGAGCGAAGTGATGATGACGAAATTATGAAAATTATCGCCAAGAAACGCAATCGTTATCCTGATAATCAAAAATTGATGCAGTATCTGGCGCGCCAAGGCTTTAGTTACGACGATATCAAGCAGGCGCTTAGTCACGAGCAGTTCGACGACTAAGCCGAGTGGTTCTTGTCTGGTGGCGGGTGTGGGCGTAGCTCGACGGTATACCAAGTCGTGTATCTGTGGCCATGCGCCAAGCTGAGAGGGGGCGAGTCTGATGGCGAAGCACCTCATCGGACATAGCGGCCGCACCAATAGCCAGCACTATAACGGCAGCAATGACCGCATCGCGTTCATCCTCGCTGGCGTTACCTTTGATAATCTCGATATGTAGTGGCTCAGATTGTTGTTCGTTGTTTGTCATGATGACGATTCGCGCTCGGTATGATCGGCCTGCTGGTTTTTGCGAAACGGATTAGTGTAGGCGTCGCGTATCGTATCGAGGGCTGGTTCTGGAATTTCTGCGCGCGAGTGCACGATAATTTCTTTGTCATTAATTTCGGTAATCTGGGTTCGATGAATGAGTAGTTGGGTGTTGTTGAAGCTTTTGAAGAATGGCCGTCGTACGCTGAGTTGCTGAATCAGAAAGCCGGACGTATCGATTGTATAGCCGTCAACCTTACCGAGTTTATGGCGGCGCTCATCAATAACGGGCATGCCAACGGGTGAGAAGTGGAGATTGTAGACTTCCTCGAGTTTGATGATATCGTCGACGGCGACGAATTCATCGCTGGAGTCGACAATGAGACCGATATCACTAAACTCACGGACGTCAATAACGCGCAGTAGTGAGGGGTGAGAGCTTAAAAGCGCCCCCGTGAGCTCGTAGGCGATAATTTCGAGCGTGTGAGGGTTGATAACTGGATGACCCGTACGTGCTAATTCGCTGCCTGTTTGCAGACCCATGACCGGTGCGTTTATCAGTCGAGATCCAGATAGTAACATACTACTAGTATAAACGTTTTGTCGCTACTCAACAAATGGATTTGTTCGGCCCGCTTGCGGTAGTGCCGATGAGGCATTTTGGTCGTTCGTTTTCAGTTGATTAATCTGGTCGATGGTCGCTTGGTCAAACGTAGCGTTGTTACTGGTAGAAACGTAGCCGTTACTCTCGCTAGAGCTCGCAATAATGGTGCTAAGAAGTAAAATGGCGGCAGCTAAACTGCCGATTGTAATGACGACGAATAAGACGATATGGAAACGGTGGAGAAAGGCAATGACAGAGGTTTTGATAGTTTGTAGTGATATATCCATGATAGTTCCTATTTAATGTAGACCTCTACGGCGAGCGCATCACTGGTGACGGTACTACTGTTTGTGCCTTTGGACAGACCGACGCGAGAGATTTGCATTTTTGTTAAGTTTTGCTCAACGGAACGAATAAACACGAGCAAATTATTATAGCTCACTGGGTTGCTAATCGTGACGGTGACAGAAGTAGATTTGACGCCGGTAGGAGCGGCTGCCGGGCTATTTGCGCCACCGGCGGCTGGAGCAGCGGCAGCTGGGGCGGCAACGGCAGCCACAGCTGAGAAATCGATGTTTGTAATGGAAATACCCGCCTTGGTCGCATAGCCGTTGAGATCGCCAATGATCTGATCTTGGTACTGGTAGCTTTGGCTATCGGCAACGATACTATTGGTACGGCTAATGACATCTTTATCGGCTGCAAGTATTTTTTGAATTTTTTGGAGGGTTTGAAGATTATCCTGGCTCGCGTTGGCGTCGACAACTATATGGCTTGTATCGACAGCCACAGCATGGAGCTGGCCTTGAACATAAATAAAGCTGATAACACCAACCGCGGCAATCATAAACAGCGAGATGGACAGGATGAGTCGGAGGCTTGTCGCGGTGAGCTTTTTGGATTTGGCGGTCATTTGGCGATACCTTTTTTGATAGTCACACTTAAGTTGACGGTTACGGGATATTCAGCGCCGACGCCGCCGGCGGAGGTTGACGTGATACTCGTAAAGTGGACGTCCGAGAAAAGCGGTGAAGCCTGGAAGGAGTTTTTGAGTGCGATAGCGCTATCGTAGGATTTGGTGTT
>DHJF01000026.1:0-2274 GCA_002404195.1 Candidatus Saccharibacteria bacterium UBA4727
CTATAAATTATAGAACGTTTAATGGATAAGATGACTAATCAAGTAATTTACTGGATAATTGGAATGTTTCAACGATATCACGGAATATCATTTCCTCTTGTAAGTCTTTCGATAACATTAGAGCTGAATCAACTGCACAGCATCATAGGCGGCTTACTCGAATCATCACCCATAGTAGTGAGCAGGTCGTCGCGGTTTGTCAGCTTGTCTGGTTGTTTCGCGCCGCTCGAGTTATCTTCGGGACTATCTTTACTTTCATTAGTTTTTAATCCGCTATTATATTGACCTCTTCTATATAATAGAAACATGGACAAAAAAGATCTAACAAAACTGCTGAACGGCGTTACCAATGTATATGCTGATGAGTCAAGTCATACAAATGACGGTTCTACGACAATGGTCCTAGGTGCAACATGGATGGATACCGAAACAGCTGCGTCTCTTTCGGATAGAATAAAGCTGATCAAACTCCGTCACGATATCTCTATATATCGTGAGATTAAGTGGACAAAAGTAAGCCAGAACAAACTAGACTATTACAAAGAACTTATAGATATTTTCTTTAGTACTGACGGGCTAAATTTTAGAGCTGTTATAGTTGATAAGACAAAGCTAGATCACACACGATTTAGTCAAACTTCTGAGGATTTTTACTACAAAATGCAGTACTATCTGATAAGAAATATTGCTGAAAAGTGTCTCGGTAAGATAAAAATCTACCTAGATTACAAAGATAGTTGGTCTGGTAAGCGATGTCATAAATTGGCGGAGTATTTATCGCATACGACTAATTTACATACTCAAGGCATAGCAGCTCAACCCGTAAGATCGCATGAGTCTGTGGCAATCCAATTAGCGGATTTGATTGCAGGTGCGGTTATGTATGCGAACAAAGACCGTACAGACTTAGACTCAAAAGCAAAGCTCGAACTAGTCCGCTATATTGAAGAACGAACCGGTCAAAGCCTAGGTAGTGAGACACCATACTCTGTAGAGAAATTTAACTTATTCTTCTGGGAGCCTAGATAAGAATGACTCCGGAATGGCTTCCAGCTCCTTTGCGCTTTTCGGGATCATCTGTAGAGAATGATTACAGGAAGCTATTCGAAGTGTTTGAAAATGATTTTATTAATTCTTCGAGAGCTATTGTCGATGGCTATGAGGTCTTAGTTAATAGTTCTTCAGATCCCTCGGTAATGGGAGGGGTATATACATACGGTTTTACTCACTTAGTGACTCATGGTGACGAAGATCGAGCTATAGACTATGATCGAGCCGTAAAGCTGCCATGGGTTCGTGCTATATTAGATAACTACACAGAACCTGAGGTAACCGCATTTTGTGTAGATCAGCCGAAAGGCGAGACTATGTATCTATGGCTAGCTGATGAAGACTTTGTTGTAACACTCAGAGCATTAAAGAGTAAAAAAGAACGAGAACTGAATCCGAGGAAAATTATCGTAACAGCTTACCATGTATATTCTTATGGACGGAAAGACTTGCAGCGACTATATGGAAGGTCTACGCGTCAATTATAAATAAAAGACAAAAACCGCCTCATGGAGACGGTTTAAGAGCTAATCATACAACATGGTACGTTAGTAATTATTATACTAGCACGTTACTAGTTATATGTCAACACATTAAGAGCGTTGTGTCAATGTTTATGCTTAGTTATCCACTATTACCTGTGCAGTCAAAGATAGCGCAGTAAAGCTATATTGTTGCTTTTATAACAACGTATTTATGCTTATGGTATTGACATAAATTTTGCAGATGAATTTTTATTGGAAATGTTTAAACGAAATGGGGACTAATAGATGATATTTTGATTACTGATTTTTACTTTAGGGATTATCGGAATGGTTAACAATGGGTCTTCTAGAATGTATTCAAAAAGTTTAAGTAGATTCTCTTCGGCTGTACCAAATGAGATTTATATAATATGTAAGAATTACCCACTTATACTAAGATCTCTCCAGGTAAACTGGGAGTAACGCTTCAAATAATTCTTTGACCATAGGGATGAGTGCATCATTACTTACCTTGAGTTGATCCTTCTTCTGTTTACGGTAATACTCTACATTCCAGTCGAGGTCAGCTTGCAAGTAACCGTCTGGATCGTTTGTTGTTTTATTACGTAGGCTAAATTCAAGTATTGCAATATGCCAAAGATCTTTTTCATGAAAACGACTTGCGTGCGTCACGTCATTACGTAAACTCTTGGTATTTGCATTTTCGGTCTTCAACGTCTCAAATAAGGATGCTATATGT
>DHJF01000026.1:2471-33507 GCA_002404195.1 Candidatus Saccharibacteria bacterium UBA4727
TCTAAAATAAGGATGCTATATGAGCATGATGTTCAGATTTTAGCTTTTTGATCACAGGCATCATTTTGGCATCTATGTCTTTTAGTCCCAGACAACATATTTGGTTTGTAAGTATCAACATGCGATCAGACAGACCAGCTAAGCTTAAATAATAGGCTTCCATATTGTACTGAAAAAACTCGAATTGTCCGTATTGTTTACGCCATGTTTTAATATACGGGTAACAGCTTACGAGTATAGTAGCCTGTTCAACGCGCTCAAGCTGGTTTAGTATTTGACCTGCTCTATAACCGGTCTCGTATTGGTATTGCTGTTGTTTGCTGAGTGCTGAATATTTAACTCCGTTATGTTCCGCTTCCATGAGGGGTGCGTAGTCTTCCAGAATCGCTTTTATTAGGTCGTTATCCGTAATTTCATCAAACATTTTTGTACCTTCCATGAGGCAATAATAGCAGCTATAAGTGCTTATTGGACAGTGAAGCGGGATCGAGCAAATTACCTGACAATTGAAACGTTTCAACAATATCGCGGAACGTCATATCCTCTTGTAGATCTTTCGAAACCGTTAGAACTGCGTCAACCGCACGGCACCAAGATAAGAACCTCACGAAAGTGGGTTTTTTGTTTTATATCTAAGAGCAATAGACTATACTTTGTTATATGTTTGCATTGACGGGGTTGTTATTCATCGTACTGAGCTGGGTTGCCGGATTATATTTACTTGTAACCTGGAAAGGTCAGCATACCATGTCGATTAGTCAGCATACAGCCAGTGCAAAAGGCGCGTCCCGCCTCTTTGCAGCCACACTTATCTTGGGTGGCGCAGGTTTGTATTTTTGGTTAATCACTTGGTTTGCGCCCAAGCTAGGCTTACCCGGACTTTTTACGGCATTAGTAACGCTGACAGTTGTAGTTCAGTTTATTGCGGCTATTGTACCTGATACAGACGCATGGAAGAGTAAGTTGCACCGCTTTGCCGCTTATACTATGGCGGCTCTTTATCTGCCACTGAGCTGGTACATACTGAATTCCCATAACCTTTCAATCGTCACGAGACTGATCGGCGGTGTATGTTTACTATATATGATTACCGCAGTCATACTTTTCCTGATAGTAAAAAAGGCAAGAAACAAGTATCTTATTTTTCAATCTCTATACATTATCGCCTTTCAGCTTATTATTTTGTCAGCGGCCTATCTCCCGCCTGTTTAAATGTAGAGTTATGATCTCGTAGCTTATGGCGCACCATAGAAAAATACCCTAATTATTTAGGGTATTTTTCTTAGTTTCTGGTTACTCTAAAAATTCGATACTTGCGAATCAAACTGGCTAATGTCGCTAGTGCTATCTGGGTCGGTCTGGTCGAGAACAGATTGGGCCTTGTCTAAATCAGCTACTGAGTGAACATCTGGTGCCGTGGGTACATTGGTAGCTGAAGCAGGTTGACTTGAGTCGGCCGCGGAGGTCTTATCGGTCTTGGTTTGGTAGTTGTTATAAAACGTATACCCAAGGAAGCCGACGATCCCTACGACCACCACGACGAGCAGGACTTCAACAATTGAGAAACCTTTTTGGCGAGTAAGAATACTCATCACTGGTTACCTCCTGTTGTTTTGTCGGCTGATGATGTCACTCCTTGAGCAGATTTAACACCGACGATAAGGTCCTTAACGGCTGTACGATAGTCTTTTAGGGTGGTGATTTCAGCTTTGAGGCTATCCTTGAAACTACTTACGACACCCTTTGGGTCAGTTCCGTCACACTTGAAAGTAGTGCTAGTTGAGGTAACCGTGTTGACAGCTTCCTCTGCGGCAGCTTTCTTGGTGGCCAAATCAGCAACCAGTGCGTCATAGGTGGCAACAGTCTTGCCTTTAGTGGCGTAGAACGCTTCCGTCTTGTCTGCAATTGAGCTAAACAAGTTGAGCTGTTTTTGTCCACGGTCAGCTAGGCGGCTCATAATATTAGTAATAGCCTTTTCGCGGTTCTGACAAGCCTTGAGTTTAGCGTCCGCTAGCCGTGTTTGGGCTACCTTATTCGCAGTAGTGGTTTGCTGTTCGGTTGTCTGGGTTTGAGTTTGTGCGTGGGCATTAGGGGTAGGTATTGCAAGTGCAGGGGTAGCGATAGCTACGAATGCAAAGGCACTGATTCCGAGGATACTTGCTCTTTTGAATAGTCGCATAAAAGTTGTCCTTTTTACTTTTTAGTAGTGTTTTTAGCTTATGCTTTAGGCGGGGTGTTGTCAATAGGAGGCAAATTACCCCGATGAGCCCCGACATTAGACGTAGAAACTGTTTAAAATATGTCGGCTTGTTGGCACGAAGGTAAGGTACAATGAAGACAATATGAAAAAATTACTCTCACTATTTGCACTATCAATTATAGTCCTCGGACTTATTCCGTCTATAGCGTTTGCCGCAAAGCCGCTAGCCAGTACGCCCGAACTTATTGGCTATGATATTTCATATCCTCAGTGTGGTAAGAAGCTACCTACCGACCAATACTTTGGTATTGTTGGTGTCAATGGCGGTAAGGCCACCACAACCAACTCTTGTCTCGCGCAGCAGCTTACATGGGCGAATCAGTCAAAGACCGGTTCTAGTCAGCCAAAAGTTCAACTGTATGTTAATACCGCAAATCCAGGTGAAATGATTTCTCAGATTACAACATGGCCAACAAATAATACCGACGAAACTGGCTACACGACAAACAATCCCTACGGCGTATGTACTGGACTAAACGACACTGCTTGCTCATGGCAGTATGGCTGGAATCGTTCCGTCGAGGCCAATCTAGACCGTTTTGCGCCTGCAGCAGCGCAGGTGGCAGGGCTGAACCAGTCTGCCGCTGCATACAGGTGGTGGCTTGACGTGGAAACAGGTAACTCGTGGCAGTCAGGCTCTACGGAAGCACTTGCTCGTAACACGGCATCGCTTGAAGGTTTTGTGGCGTATTATCAGTCAAAGAACGCAACCGTTGGATTGTATTCCACGGCCGTACAATGGACTGAAATAACAGGTGGCACGGTAAGCACTAGCAGTAATTTAAATAGCTTGGCAAACTGGCGACCAAGTGGTGCGAGTCTTGCTAACGCGGTTAGTAATTGTAACGCTACCCCTCTTACGACTGGTGGATTCATCTTGCTTACTCAGTACGTTCAGCAGAGTCTAGACAAAAACCATTCTTGTATCTAGCTAGTTCCTAGCAATAGCTTTTTTTAGACACTTTTTGAACTGTTCTTTTGTTTCACCTTCATGAGGTTGTCTAGACTACGTCCGGCTATAGTCGAGGTTCCATTTAGGCGGTAGGAATAGCTCAACCATTGGCTTCGGCTTGCTGTACGTTGCTTTAATTCGTGATCGTGCGCTAGTTAACTCTGGCGCCACTTCACGACAGTACTTGTCGGTTTCGCAGAATAGTCCCTGGCAATCAATCGCTTGCAACGGCCGTCCAAGTAGGTTGGCGGGAGGAAGGTTAAGCCGAGCGAAGGCCTCACTCTGCTGTTCAACCATCCAGTGAATTGCTTCTGTCGGCGAATAATCACCGAGATTTTCGAATACTTTCGCCATGCCGCGGAGCGCCCCGGGGCCTGGTTGCGTAAAGCTATTCTCGCTAAAATTAATCAGCGCAGAATAGTTTAGGTCGATCGCCGTCTGATAGGACATAAAATCTCCCATTAGTGGAAATGCATGAAGCAGCCTATAAATTTCCTGCAACGATGAGGCCTTCAGTAACTGCTCGGCTAGGTGGCGGTTCACGAACATATCCCGAAGTAATTCCACGTGTGTTAAATATTTTCGTGGCTGGCCGTACGCATTTGTGGCGCACAGTATAAATGCGTTGGTGTACAGGCCGCCATTGATTTCGTTGGCATATTCCAACGCCTTGGTAAATGAACCGTCGATTAAATCCACGATAGTTGGCGAATGGCCGAGAAAGTCTCTAGCTGCTTGCCACGTTTCAATTTTACTAAATAGTCGAAAGGCCACGATCTGAAATAGACGATCCTCCGGAGAGCAGCATTCAGTATGATAGCAGACTTCACGAATCATATACTGCGAAACACGGTCGGTTGCCCGAAAAACATTACAAAATTTATATTTCTGTAAGATAGGGTCGTCTGTCCATGGTGCAGATTGTCCGGCGAGCCGTTTCTCAAAAATATGTTGCCGCTGCGAGGCAAAATACCAATAAAGATCGTAGATGTGTTGACGGGGTGTGGGGGGTTGTTTCATTGTGTGATTTATTATTTATGAAAAGAGTCAAAATCTCAAATGATTTTGAGGCAGATTCATTTTTCATATTATTCGCATCTTCGAGGGCCGATGTTCGTAGCGTGTTGGTTACTTGCTAGCAAATGGTTTCGCCAGCTGCAACTCAGGAGACGCCTCGGCGATACGCAGCAATTCGTTGTACTTCGCGATACGATCAGTCCGAGAGAGTGAACCGGTCTTGATCTGGCCGCAACCCAGGCCGACGGCGAGATGTGCGATAGTGACATCTTCGGTTTCGCCGGAGCGATGTGACATGACTGTGTTCCAGCCAGCTTTTTGGGCGGTTTGAACGGCGCTAATCGTTTCAGTCAGAGTGCCGATTTGGTTTGGCTTGATAAGGATAGCATTGGCTGCCTTTTCGTCAATGGCACGCTGCAACAACTTCGTGTTGGTCACGAGCAAATCATCACCGACAAGCTGGAGGCTG
Source organism: Candidatus Saccharibacteria bacterium UBA4727 (assembly GCA_002404195.1). GTDB lineage: Bacteria > Patescibacteriota > Saccharimonadia > Saccharimonadales > Saccharimonadaceae > UBA6022. The sequence continues at coordinate 7,170 of DHJF01000026.1, forward strand.
CTGCCAAGTTTTGTCGTGAGTTCGGTCCAGTTGGTCCAGTCGTTCTCGTCCAAGCCATCTTCAATAGAAACAATCGGGAACTCATTGCAAACGCCCTCGTACCAGTCGATGAGCTCTGCGGCACTGACGGTGCGACCTTCGGTGGTGAGTGTATAAACACCGTCTTCGTAGAGTTCGCTTGAAGCGACATCAAGCGCAAGGGCGACATCTTCACCGAGCTTATAGCCAGCTTTTTCAACCGCTTTAGCAATTAGTTCGAGCGGTTCGCGGTTACCATTTTTAACAGCTGGCGCGTAGCCGCCTTCGTCGCCGACGGTCGTGCCATAACCAGCTTCTTCAAGGACTTTCCCGAGCGCGTGGAAGACTTCCGTACCGATGCGCATCGCATGGGTGAAGCTAGAGGCGCCAACTGGGATAATCATATATTCCTGGACGTCGGTGCTGCCTGCAGCATGCTGGCCGCCGTTCATGACGTTCATCATAGGGAGGGGTAGGCTCTGGGCGCTTGTGCCGGTCAATTCAGCGATGTACTGGTGGAGTGGCTGATGTTTCGCATTTGCGACTGCCTTAGCTGCTGCGAGGCTGACGGCAAGGATGGCATTGGCGCCAAGGCTTGCTTTATTTTCTGTCCCATCAAGTTCGATGAGCGCCGCGTCAAGACCCGCTTGGTCTGAGGCGTCAAAGCCGCTTAAGCGTTCGCGAATAGGTCCGTTGATATTACTCACAGCTTTGCTGACGCCCTTGCCGCCATAGCTGTCACCGCCATCGCGGAGCTCAAGGGCTTCGCCGGAACCGGTGCTGGCGCCGCTTGGCACCGCGGCACGGCCCATCGTGCCATCTTCAAGATAGATATCCGCTTCAACGGTCGGGTTGCCGCGAGAATCAATGATTTGTCGTCCAATAATATTCGTTATAGTAAAATTGCTCATAGATCTATTTTAACACTTTACGTGATTGTTGCGTTGAACCATAAGTAAAATGGGCGCATAATAGGACGTATGAGCACGACACCAACGACAGGCTTGCTCGTAGTGAGCCGACACGCAGAATCAGAATGGAATTTATTAGGTAAATGGACAGGTTTGACAGATGTAAACCTGACAGAAAAAGGGCACGAGGAGGCCTTTAAAATCGGCGAAATCATCAAAGGTATTACGTTTGATGCCGTCTATACATCCGAGCAGAAGCGTACTCACCAGACGTTAGCGGGCATCCTGAAGGGTGGCGAACATGCCGAGGTGCTGCATCGTATTCACAGGGCAATTAATGAGCGTGATTACGGCGATTTGACCGGTAAAAATAAATGGGAAGTCCAGGAAGAAATCGGTGACGAAGCCTTTAAGGGCATTCGCCGCGGCTGGGACTATCCGGTGCCGGGCGGTGAAACGCTGAAGGATGTCCATGGTCGCGTCGTGCCATTCTTCGACGCGGAAATTCTGCCGCAGCTCCAGGCTGGCAAGAATATTTTATTGGTAGCGCACGGTAACTCGATCCGTGCTCTTATGAAGCACCTCGAGGATATTCACGAGGATGAGATCGCCGAAGTAGAAATGAGTTTTGGGCAGGTATTGCTCTACCATATTACCCCCGAAGGTAACCTCCACAAGAAGGAAGTTCGTCATATTGATACGACCCCGCCAAAGGCATGAGTGTATTCTATCAGCTCGCTACTCTATAGCCGTAGTATCTCGTGTCTCCGGTGACTTCTGTTAGTTCGGCTGGAAACTCATCAGGGCTAAAAAACTCTTTCTCTTCTTCGCTCGCGGCATCGGCCTCGAGCATATAGGGTTTATCTCCGGCGAACTCATCATACTTAAGAGAAAAGGAGATGTCGCTTTGGATATAAGAGAATTCGTAACGTTTTTTCTCAAGGTGAAGGATTGAGGAGCTGAGAAATTCTTCATATTTCTCTTCAGTGATTCTCTCCTTTTCGGAGGTCCTGTTACCGTCTTTGATAATCTTCGCTATCAACAAGATCCGTATGTCGCCATCTTCAAACCTTTTACAGGCAACTTTCTTTTCATTGTCTTCACTTGTTTCTAACCAATCAACAATAAGATATTCCAGACGGACTTGAAAGCTACCATAAACATCTAGCAGCTTGTGGCACGCTATAGAAAAATACCCTAATCACATTAGGGTATTTTTCTTAGTTTTCGGTTACTTTTAGAAACTTGACAGCTGCGAGTCAAGTTGATTGACGTCGCTACTACTGCTTCCGCTAGGATCGGTCTGGTCAATGACAGACTGCGCCTTGTCTAAGTCAGCTGTTGAATTAACGCTGGGCGGTGTAGAGACATTAGTAGCCGAGGTAGTTTGGCTTGTTTCTGCTACCGGAGTCTTGCTGGCTTGATATTTGCCATAGAAGGTGTAGCCAAGGAGGCCGACTATTCCTACGACTACCACAACGAGTGCGATTTCAACAATCGAGAAACCCTTTTGACGGATAAGCCTATTCATTACCTATTGTCTCCCGTTGTTTTGCTGGTTGATGATGCCACGCCTTGAGCGGATTTAACGCCGACGATGAGGTTTTTAACAGCGGTTTTGTACTCTTTAAGTGCTGCAATTTCAGCTTTGAGGTTACCTCTGAAGCTATTGGCGACACCTTTCGGGTCAGTTCCGTCACACTTGAAGGTAGTGCTAGTTGACGCAACGGTCGCAATAGCTGCTTCTGCGACGGTTTTCTTAGCAACAACATCCGCTACGAGTGCGTCGTAGGTGGCGACGGGCTTGCCCTTTTGCACATAGAACGCTTCGGTCTTGTCTGCAATCGAACTAAACAGATCAAGTTGTTTCTGTCCACGGTCAGAGAGGCGGCTCATGGTGTTCGTGATGGTTTTTTCGTGGTTCTGGCAAGCTTTGAGCTTGGCGTCGGCTAGCCGCGTTTCGGCGTTGGCTTTTACGTCAGTCGCTTTTTGTTCGGCAGCCTGCCTGTGTTGCGTTGTTTTACCGGCAGCTGTTTGCTGCTCGGCTGTTTGTGTTTGTGTGTGCTCGTTTGGGGTGTCCATTGCGAGTGCGGGGGTAGCGACGGCTACGAGCGCAAAGGCACTGATACCGAGGATGCTTACTCTTTTAAATAGGTGCATAGATTATCCCTTTTACTATTAGTAATGTTTCAAGCTTATGCTTTAAGTGGGGTGGTGTCAATATCGAACGGGCTCTATTAATGTAGCTTGATATATCGTTCAGCGCAACTCAAGCAGCCACTTACAATAATCGTTATTTATCTACAAGTTACATGCATATAGGACAATCAGTGTTACTGAGTATTTGTCGAAGACGCTGTGTCACTAAGAAGTAACACTTTAGATTCATGGCCTACAGTGCCTCACGAGAATAGCCCAATTCACCGGGTGATTCCATGGTACTTATTGTGCGATACTTCACAGACAAAAGTGCAGCTAATGTATAGAATGGCTTTAAACATTAAACTTTGGAGGCTGTAACTATATGAGAAAAATAATTGTTCTATCATTTATTACATTGGACGGAGTAATGCAAGCACCTGGTGGGCCCGAGGAAGACATATCGGGCGGTTTCAAATACGGCGGTTGGACTGCGCCGTATTTTGACGAAACTGCGGGTGGGGTCATGGTAAAACAAATGAAATCTGCAGATCTTCTATTAGGTAGAAAAACATTTGATATTTTTGCAAATTACTGGCCCGAACATGCAGACAATTGGCCGGGTATCAATGACGTCACGAAATACGTCATGAGCAGGACCATGAAAAAGTCAGATTGGAAAAACACAGTTTTCCTCGAAAGTGTGGCGGATATCGAAAAGCTCAAAAATTCTGAAGGTTCTGACATCCAAGTTCATGGCAGTGGTGAGCTTATTCAGCTATTACTTAAAAATGATCTAGTGGACGAATTATGGCTAAAGATATTTCCTATCACGCTCGGCGAAGGAAAAAAGCTATTTGCGAGCGGCACGATTTCGGCGGCGTTTACGTTGACAGAAAGCACCGTAACACCGAGTGGTGTGATCTTTGCAAATTATAAGCGAGCCGGTGAGGTGAAGACAGGCACGGTAGGGGAGTAGCGCGTTATTATAGAAATATGGGCAATGAGACACATCAAGAAGTCTACTTTATCGGTATTCGTTTATCACCGGAGCTGGAGCGGCAGATTTCGCAAGTGCAACGGAAGTTGTATGGACTGGATAAGGTGATGCAACGGCCATTGGTGTCGCATATCACACTACTAAATCCGCCGAGTCTCACGGGCATTATGCCGAACGAGTTGTTACCGCGGGTGCGCGAAGTGGCCGCGCGGTAACTCCCATTGACGATTGCACTGCAAAGTATTGAGTTCTTCGGCAACAACATTTGCTACGTCGCGGCGCAATCACACCAGCTTGATTCACTGCAGGCTAAACTAGTGGCAGTACTACCGCCAGAGGCTCAGGCGCTGCATTACAAACACCCGTATCGTCCGCATATCACGCTGGCGCAAATCTATGAACCAAAGTTGCTAAATAAGGAAAAGGTGCGTGAGACTGTTGATGGTCAGTTGATGTTGCCGCAGCAGTTTCATGTAGAGTCGGTAGCGTACTTTCGGCGTATTTTACCGCGGGAGTACAGGGCTGAGAATATATAACCCCTTGGCTGGGAATTAAAAATCTTCACCAGGAGTTTTATCGTACTGCGCGGTTATGTTTGCAGCCAATGCTTACGTGCTTCATAGCCAACGATAGCGATGGTATAGAAGATAATGTCAGCGCTGAATTTACCTATCAAAAAGCCGAGTGGATACGGATGAATGTAGACTGGTGCAATATACATGGCGAAGGGTCGAATAATAAAATTATCGATAATTTCAGCTGGTAGAAATTCTACGATCAAATTTGTAGTAGCGGCGGCAATGGTGAGTGATAAGCGCTTCCACAATGCGTGCTCACTGTATCGTTTGTGATTACGAAACAGTTCGAGTGTAATGAAGTAGCCAAAGAATCCAATACCTTCGCCGACCCATCCCGACGCGGATGCCGCAATATAAGAGCCGGTATAGGTATATACAATCCAGGCGCCAAGAAGAGCGGTCGTTGTGCCGATAATTTCGGCAGGGATGTAGCGTCCTAGCCATTCCTTTCGTGTACTCTGAAGGTTTTGCTCGTTCATATGACATAAGTATACAATATAGACATTTGACTTAAAGTACTTTAGGTCTCCACACTAGATATATGAGCAAGCAAGTTAAAGATAAGCAGGTTTACACTATCATGGAAGCTGCCAAACTCAGCGGTCTACCGGAGAGTACGTTGCGCTACTACGAAACTATCGGTCTTATTGATCCGATTCGTCGCGGAGCAACAAGTAAGCAGCGCGAGTATAACGACGACGACATTAATTTAGTTATCGCAGTTGCGTGCTTAACTGCGACCGGCATGTCGATTGAAAGCATGAAAGCATATTTGGGTAATCGATTACTTGGTGAACGCGCGGCCGCAGAGCAAATAGGGTTACTTGATAAGCAGCGAACACGGCTACTCGAGGAAGCGCATTTTATACACCTTCGCCAGCGCTATGTCGATGTCAAAATCGACTACTGGAAAGCGGTGGAAGCTGGCGATGAGTCGAAAGTTGCCGTTATAAAGAAGCTCGCGGATAGCATTGCCGCAGAGTTAAAGCTCCCACGAGATAAATAGGAACATTTAATAATTATCACGAAGCCTCGAAGCACAGGTTTGGTTGGTGGTGTCAAAAATTAGGAGACATATGAAAGCAGCAATATTTAAATCAAAGAATGTGATAACCATCGAAGAGATAGACAAACCAACAATCAAAGAGCAAGGCGATGCCATCGTACGTGTTGTCCCTGCCTGTGTCTGCGGTTCCGATCTTTGGTATTATCGTGGTATTTCTGAGCATAATGAAGGTACGATCGGTCACAAGTTTATTGGTGTCGTTGAAGAAGTCGGCCCTGCACCCGTAAAGGCGTACATGGATATCCTACTGCCGGCAGTACTAGAAGGTCGCATTAATCCAGGTAAGGTTTTTGACATGGCCACCGACCTCGACCACATCCAAGAGGCTTATGAGGCGGTGGATGAGCGCCGTGCGATTAAAGCACTGCTAAAAGTAAGCGAACTACAGTAATAAAGGAGGATGACATGAAAAACGAGACAAAGAATACAATCAAAGGCCCGGCAGAATGGTTTACTGGAGATGTCTATTTTAACGAAATTGCGCGCGGCGAGGCTCCCTCTCGAGTGAGAGTAAACCTCGTACGATTCACGCCTGGCGCGCGCACTGCATGGCACAAACATTCGCTTGGTCAGACGCTGCATGTTACCGATGGTATTGGGCTCATCTAAGAAACAGGCGGCGAAGTGACAGTGCTCAAGCCAGGAGATTCTTTCCATAGTAACCCTGGTGTCTGGCATTGGCACGGTGCAACCAAGGATAACTTTATGTGCCATCTTGCGATTTGGGAAGATGATGATGCGACGCGGGGCGACCTCGTGACCGACGAAGAGTATGCTGCTTAAAAAAGACCACGCGATATGCCTTTGTTGATGTTTTTTGCTTTGTCATTCGCCTTCTTGGCTTCGTCGGATTGGCGGTATTGTTCATCGGTGAGTTGCCGCTGTAAGTCATCTAAGCGCTGTGCCATGCGAGTTGCAGTTTCACGGTGGCGTTTCGCCTGTTGTTGCCAGGACTCTATGAGTTGAGTGCTGTTTTGTTGCTCTTTGGTAATCTGCTCGTCTAAGAGTTTTGCACTTTGTCGTTCGCCTTTGATCTGACTTATGAGATTATTGATGTCGTCTTGCGTTGCCATACATACCTCCTTATATATCTATTATACGCCTTATATACGCATATTGACGACGCCCGGGCTTTGCTATACTTGTATTACTATGCAATTTGGTACTCTTCATTTTACTAAAACCAGCGACGAACTTGATTTAGTAGCACCATTAACAAAAGTAGCTATTCAGCAGATTGATTCACTGGAATTATATATTGCTCAAATCGATGACAAACTATCTGATACGGCGGCGTTTTGCAAGGCGTATCAAATCGGCCAAAATAGATATTAACGGCGCGGTACGTAGATATCTTGGTGCCAAAAAAGTTTCCTTCGCACCGATGGACATGGCAACACGGCTTACCGCTATGGAATATGGCGGCATTACGCCAATTGGCCTGCCGGCAGACTGGCCGATTTTGGTTGATAGCGCTGTCGTGAAAGCCGATAAATTAATTATTGGCAGTGGCTTACGGGATTCAAAGTTACTCATTTCAGGGAGGTTACTTACTAGGCTGCCAAAAGTAACTGTCATGGATCTTATTAAGTCTCAGTCACCGTTATAGGATTTTCGCGCTTTACTTCACGCGGGTTGAAGGTACTGAAGGTGACAGATATAAAGATCAAAATAGCAAGAATAACGCTGACGGTACTATCGCCAAAGCCGAGGCCACCAATATGTTGTGATTTACCGAGCCAATCGGCAATCGAAGCACCGAGTGGACGAGTAAGAATGTAGGCTAACCAAAAAGCGAAGATACTATTAATATGCAATTTCCAGTGGACGAGCGCGATGGCGACAATCAAGATGGCAAATAATACGATTGACATAAAGTAGCCCAAATGAAGGCTATAGGCGGTCATATCACCAGCCGCAGTACCAAGTGCAAACGTCGCCATCACGGCCGCCCAATAAAAAGTTTCGCGGCGGCGTGAGGCTATACTATGGATTGAAAGCGTCTTTTCACTGACATACCAGGCCGCAAAAACGAATACTAGCGTACTAACAAAACCGATAGTGAGGCTAACGTAGGATATACCTAATTGAATATGGAGCGCATCTGCGGCCATTGTACCAAAGATGGCAACCATCACCACACATAACCAGTATATCCAGGGCACGTAGCGCCGCACCGAAAACTGCAAGATAAGTGCGCCTAATAAGCCTATACTACCAAGCGCAACTGCAATATATGGATTGATGACTTGTACTAAAAAATCTGAAGTTGACTCGCCCATAGCGGTCGTGAGGAGTTTAATGAGCCAAAAAACGGCCGTGATTTCTGGAACTTTACGGAGGGCTTTTTGTAATGTCATGTTATTCCATTATAGAAGAGGTGTCCCGTACTTGCTAGTGGATATCATGCGTGCAGCATATGGCGACCCGCTACTTTGCCGGATGCTGAGAGTGCGCCGTGGCCAAGCCGGATATGTGGCATGTATCGGTCGGTAGTGGATACTATTAATAACCAGGGAAAAAGTCGGTTTTAATTTGATGATGTTTGACCCCGAGCGAGATAAGGTGTTGCTTTAGTGTTGTTACCATGGCATGTGGTCCGGAGATATAAAAGAGGCGCTCCTGGTAATCAGGAACGGTTGTCGTAATCAGCGACGGTGTGATTGCGCCTACGATAGTATGAGCTGGCAATTGATCGGTCTGTTCGCTAAGGACATAAGTCGTCGCGGCACCGATAGACTGTCTAGCTTGTTCAAAGACGTCAGTATAAGCAAGGTTGCTGACCGTTCGCTCTGCGTAAAGGAGTGTAACTGAACGTGAATCGTTCACGTCTGTCAGATATTTCATCATACTGCGAAACGGTGTAATACCAATACCACCGGCAATAAAGGCAATTTTTTGCGAGGCATCACGGGGCAGCGTGAAGTCACCACCAAGTTGTCCGGCCGAAAAAGGGGTAGCTTCGGTCATGTCGGCAAAGGCTTGTTTGAAGGTACTGCCATCAGCCGCGAACTTCATGCCAATTCGCAGTGTTTTCTCTGTTGGCGATGAGGCGAGGCTAAAGTAACGGCGGCTCCCACGTGCGTCGGGCTTGGCGTGTGGCAATGTAAACTCAAGATATTGGCCTGGGAGATAGGCAAGCGCGCGATCGGGCTGAAAGATAAAATCTGTCACTGTTCCCCAGCGGATGGTGCTTTTCAGACGAAGCAACAGCGCGGCTTTGGCACTGACGATATAGGAGAATGTATTGCCAACTACCAGTGTTAGTTCAGGGGTTGAGAATAACCCGAGAATATGGAGCTGTGGTGGAAAAAGCGCACCAGTCAGTACGGCATACCAACGTTGTTTTGATAGATTTGTCGGTGAGGTACGTGGCTCGGTCAGCATAACAAAACCAAGAAAGAGTGCCGAGGAATGTAGGAAGGTTGTTTGGAGAGTAGATAGGCTGTTAGTGTGATTGATGAAGGTGAACACAACGGTCGCTACCGCAACGGTCAAAAAGTACACGAGTACCATTTGCATGCGCTGTATTTTACGTGCTAAAAGCAGTCCGCCAATTAGTACGAATGGTGCCAGCTGTGCGCTGCCAATCCACCAGCTGGCTGAATCGCCCGCGCCAAGTGACGTCAGGACGATCGCAATGGCGGCCGGATTAAAGATATGCTTGCCGTGAATCGTTAAAAGGTATTTTGATGCAATGGCGAGGCCGCCAGCCGCACTCAGAAAAACGATGTTCTGGCCGCTGGCGAGTGGAGTGATGATCAGCGCCAGAATTAAACCGGTAATCAGCGACGACTCGGGGTTAGCTGGCACACGCAGCACGTAGGCAAAGAGTCGGTTCACTATCCAACAGACAAACGTCACATACGCGGCCGATAGCGCAATGGCGATAGGGCTATACGATAGAATACCTACCGCTCCAAAGAGCATTGCGATGCCAACCAAGGTAAGCAAAAAATACAGTAGCAGCCGGTACATTGTTATTTTATCGAGCAGTCTATCAATATAGTTCATATTACGTACCTTTCAAACCCAGACGTGAGGGTGGCTTGGTTATCATTATCGATCATGTAGGCTTCAAAGCCGGGAAGTGACTCAATGAAGTTGACACCTTGTTTCCCCATGGCGAAAGCCGCGGTCGCAAAACGGTCGGCTTCATACACATTTGGTCCGATAACAGTGAGTGACGCAATCTCATGTGCCGTCTGGCCGGTCAGCGGGTTGTAGATATGGTCGCCGCGAATAGCCGTTCCTGATGTGGCAACTCCTTCGGTCGTCACGCCGATAATTTTAATGACTTCATTACGATTAAACGGATTGCGAATGCCGATACGCCACGCCTCATGGTCGTGGTTCAGACCAGCAACTTGAATGTCGCCGCCTGCATCGATAAAGAAGTTTGCGCGACCACGTTTTCGCAAAAGCTGCGCCGCGTTATTAATCGCCCAACCTTTAACAATACCGGACGGGTCGAAATGTTTATGCGAATACACATCGAAATAACCGTTAGTTTTCTGTTTGGTTTGTTCAGCTAGGCGCATAATTGTCACCATGTCTTCTGACCAGTCTGGTCGTTCTAGGCTTTGGTTGACTCGCGCGACTTCACTGGTCGTTTTATAGGGGCTGAATTGCTCATCGATGGCGCTAAAATAATCAAAAACGGCGTCGAAGTCGGGCGTTGTTATTGCTGGATCTTCAATCGCAATGACAATCGGCATGCCCATTAAAAGTCGTGTTTGTTTCATTAATTTTGTGCATTTGTTAAAGCGGATGAAAGAGACTGGACGAATGCCAGACTGGTATCGGTTGCGCCGCTGACTGTGTCGACGTGGGCACTCTGCGCCTGAATTGCTTCTTGTTTGAGCGACGGCATCGCCTGAGAATTAATTTCAACAGAATTACGACGGTCGTTCGGATATTGCAAGAATTGGACGTCGGTTAATTTGCCACCAGAAATAACAGCTTGCACCTGAATATAGCCGTAGTAGGCATCAGCGGCAGTGCCGGTGTATTGGCCATCTTTATAGGTAGCCGTCGCTGACGTTGTAGTGGTCGACGACATCTGCTGTGAGGTTGACGGTGCGCTGGTTGCTTTCGGTGTAACTACCGCCGATGAGCCATCATTACGCTGGTGAAAGCTATAAATGATAAAGGTAATAGCGACAAAAATGCCTATAATCAATTTCTTCATGAGGTTATTATAATAGAGTAGCATGAGAATTATCTGAGCCGACGGTCTCATAGCTTCTTTCGTATGCTTGTTTGCGAAGTGTCCCTCATCAGTTATGATAGATATAGTTATGTTTAAAAAATACATCCAGAAAAAACTTGAAGCCTACGTGGTGAAGTATTTCAAAAAACACCCCGAAGTGAAATTAATTGTCGTGGCTGGTAGCGTCGGCAAGACCAGTACCAAGCGTGCAATCGCTACGCTGCTATCTCAGCGCTATCGAGTAGCATTAGAAGAGGGTAATCACAATACGCAGATGAGCGCGCCACTGGCGATCCTCGGGATTGAATACCCAGAAAACGTCAAAAGCATTGGCGCCTGGTTGTCGGTCTTTGCTGCCGCTCGCCAGCGTATTAACCTGCCGACGGGTACTGACGTGATTATTCAAGAGATTGGCACCGATCACCCGGGTGACATTGCCGACTTTGCCCGTTATTTACGTCCGGATATCGCTGTTGTGACAGCGATCACCCCAGAGCATATGGAGTTCTTTGGTACGATTGATGCCGTCGCGCAGGAAGAATTAGCCGCCGCCAATATGGCCCAAGTCGCTATCATTAACCGCGACGATATTGACGGAAAGTACGCCCAGTACCTGACGAATTCGTCAATCGATACCTACGGCACGACTGGTGCGGCCGAGTATCGTTTTGAGGAACAAGACTTTACGATCGAAAACGGGTATACCGGCACGGTCATAACGCCGGAATTCGATGCGCCAATTCCAGCTACGATCAAGGTGGTGGGCGAGCACAGTTTACGCCCAGCGATGGGAGCCGTAGCGGTAGCGGTCAAACTAGGGCTGAGCGCTGATCAGATTGCTGCCGGTTTGGCGCTGATCCGGCCTGTACCTGGCCGTATGAATATTTTGCGCGGTATTGATGACACGATTATTATTGACGACAGCTATAATTCAAGCCCGCTGGCGGCCAGTTGCGCATTGCAGGCGCTTTATAGTTTGCAGGTCCCACAACGCGTGGCACTTCTGGGCAGTATGAACGAACTTGGTGCATCGTCACCTGGCGAACACAAAAAGCTCGGTGAGTTATGTGATCCGTCGCTCCTTTCGTGGGTGATAACGGTGGGCGAAGATGCCGAAACCTATTTAGCACCTGCCGCCAGGGCGCGTGGTTGCCAAGTGAAATGTTTTAAAAGCGCGATTGACGCCGGCGGCTTTGCGCGCAGCGTGCTTGAGCCAGGCGCCGCAGTGCTTGCGAAAGGCTCGCAAAATGGTGGCTATCTCGAAGAAGCCGTGAAGGTTATCTGTCTGATGGGCGACGACAGCGAACTGGTACGTCAATCACCAGAGTGGGTGCGCACTAAAGACGCCTTCTTCTCGAAATTCTCTTAAACACAAGCCGAATTTGTGCTACGCTAAAAAGAGACAGTTACGTCTTTAAAGGATAAAACTATATGGATGTGAACGTGCCGACGCCAGTGCCATCATCACTTCCCCCTGAGATTACCCCAGAGGTAGCGGCCTATGATTCCAATTCTCCAATTCGTACGACAGCAGCCAACTCTCGGCTGACTGGCATCACAAAAGTACTACGATTGCCAAAGAAACGACGGACGTTTGTTATCGCCGGGGCTGCTTTACTCGTGGTGATTGGCGCGGTACTTGCCTATACTCTGTGGTATCAAAATCCGCAGAAGGTCATTACCGATGGATTGGCGCAGGCAATTGCGGCTAAATCGGTAAGTTACACTGCAGTGTTTGATGCGGTCGGTAGTAACACGGCCAAAATTTCAGTCGACGGCAACGCGTCGGGTGGCCAGCAAAGCGGCAATGCGACCCTATCCTTTTCGAGCGCCGGCAAAAGCTACGCAATTAAGAGTAATGTGGTGCTCGACAAGACGAATACTGTTTATTTTAAATTGACCAATGTTAATGATTTAGTAAAGCCATATCGCGCAGCGCTACCAGAAAAAGGCAAGGCACTCCTTGATCAGCTGGTGACAAAGCTAGGCAGTAACTGGATAAAGCTCAGTGCGGCTGATCTGCAGAGTTACAATAGTGGCTTTGCGACAACACAGCGGTGCACGACGGCGGCTGTTAGCGCACTTCAGGGTGACAAAGCGGCGGCGGCTGAACTGGCGGACGTGTATAAAAAGCACCAATTTATCACTATCGATAAACGCCTTGGTAGTAAAAACGGTAGTCTCGGCTATCAAATTTCTGCCAACAAAACGACAAGCCAAGCGTTCGCTCGCGATCTCCAGACGACAGCCATATACAAGGCGCTTCATAGATGTAATCCACAGTTCTCAGTCAGTAGTATGACCGATTTCTTCGGCGGTACCTCAGGCCAAACAACCATCTACGTCAGCCGTTTTACGCATCATATTACGTCGCTGAGCGTGGCGAGTAAAGATAGTAAAGCGAAGACATCAGCCACTTTTACGATCACCCCCAAATTTAACGTGCCAGTGACGATTACTGTGCCGACAAAGACGACAACAGTTGCACAGCTCCTAAGTGATCTGCAATCTGTTTTACAGTCCGCCAGCAAGCCCTAGCTGTAACAGAGGCCGAAAATCTGATATACTCCTAGTATATGAAACGTTACAATCCTTCTGATATTGAACCAAAATGGCAAGCTACTTGGGCGGAGCAAAAATCTTTTGTTGCCGATGACGTATCGGATAAGCCAAAATTCTATGTGGCTGGCATGTTCCCGTACCCAAGCGGTGCTGGTATGCATATTGGTCATGCCTTTGAGCATTCAATTGTCGACTCGATTGCGCGTTTTCAGCGAGCGCATGGCAAAGACGTATTGAACCCGATGGGTTGGGATACCTTCGGTTTACCAGCTGAAAATTACGCTATCAAAACTGGTACGGCGCCCGCTGTTGTGACCAAAGAGAATATTTCCAATTTCACCCGCCAAATCACACGCATGGGCGTCAGCATTGATTGGTCACGCGAAATTAACACCAGCGACCCAGAATATTATCGCTGGACGCAGTGGATTTTTACGAAATTATTTGAGCGTGGCCTGGCGTACCAAAAAGATAGTTTGCAGTGGTGGTGTCCGGTTGATAAGACCGTCCTCGCCAATGAACAAGTTGAAGGTGGCAAATGTTGGCGCTGTGGTACCGAAGTCGTCAAAAAGGCTATGAATCAATGGTTTTTTAAGATTACCGATTACGCCGAGTCACTGCTGGCTGAAATCCCTGATCTTGATTGGCCCGATAAAATTAAAGTCGCTCAAACGAACTGGATTGGTAAGTCTGAAGGTGCGGAAATTGAATTCAAGATAGATGGCAAGGACGAGACGATCACTGTCTTTTCCACTCGTCCCGACACGCTCTTCGGTGCAACCTTTTTGGCGCTTGCCCCAGAACACAGCCTTGTCAGTTCGCTCGCTATTGGCGATAAGGAAGCATTCGTCACTGGATATGTCACGGCCGCAGTTAAAAAATCTGAGATTGAACGCATGTCAGACACCAAAGATAAAACCGGTGTTTTCACTGGCAGCTACGCGCTGAATCCCGTGAACGGTGAAAAAGTACCAATTTGGGTAGCCGACTATGTGCTTAACGGCTACGGCACCGGCGCCGTGATGGGCGTGCCGGCGCACGACGAGCGTGATTTTGCCTTTGCCGAGCGTTTTGATTTACCGATTGTTGAAGTGATTGAAAAGCCAGAAACTAATAGCGAGACCGCGATTTATCACGGCGAAGGTCCGCTGATGAATAGTGGCAGTTTCGACGGCGTATCAAGCAGTGACGCCCGCGAAGAAATTGTGGCGTGGCTTGAGCAACAAGGGACTGGGCAAAGTAAAACCACTTACAAAATGCGTGACTGGCTGATTAGCCGTCAGCGCTATTGGGGTGTGCCAATTCCAATCATTCACTGTGCCGAGCACGGCGCGGTGGCTGTTCCCGAAGATCAATTACCGGTCTTACTGCCTGATGTCAAAGACTACGCACCGAAAGGTGATGGCAAATCAGTCCTCGCCGGTGTGCCGGAATGGGTAAATACAACCTGTCCGACCTGTGGCGGTCCTGCTCAGCGCGAGACCGACACAATGGACGGCTACGCCTGCAGTAGCTGGTATTTGTTACGTTACACCGACCCAAACAACGCCGAGCAAGCCTGGGATCCAGCTCTTGCTAACACTTGGGCGCCGGTCGACTGTTACGTTGGTGGCGACCACGCGGTGGCGCATTTGCTGTACGTTCGTTTTTGGACGCACGTCTTCAAAGACATGGGCCTGACCGATTTTAAAGAACCGGTCAAAAAACTGGTCTATCATGGCCTGATTGGTGCCGAAGATGGTACGAAAATGAGTAAAAGCAAGGGTAATGTGGTTGACCCGCTCGACGTGATCGACCAAGGCTACGGCGCCGACGCGCTACGTACGTTCTTATTATTCCTCGGCCCAATTAACGAAAATGCTAGCTGGAATTCGCACGGTATCGCCGGTATTTATCGGTTCTTAAACCGTGTTTGGGTCCTCGCGCAGGAGTTTGCAGATAGCGATAAGGTATTCGCCGCCAACGACGACGCTGTTCGCCGTTTGCAGCACAAAACAACACGAAAAGTGACGACCGATTATCACCGTCTGAGTTTCAATACGGCTATTTCTGGACTAATGGAATACGTCAATGACCTCTACAAGCTCAAAGTCGATGGCTTCTCAAGCGAGACGTGGCGTGAAGCGCTTGGTACGCTCGTTCGCTTGCTTGCACCAATTGCGCCGCACATCAGTGCGGAATTGTGGCAGCAACTCGGTAACGACAGCACACTTGAAGCTGCCGGTTGGCCAAGCTGGGACGATGCTCTCATTGTTGAAACGACGATGACAATCATGGTCCAGGTGAACGGTAAATTGCGTGGTAAAATTACGCTGTCAGCTGATACTGACGCCGAAGCTGTGAAGCAACAGGCTGAGGCAGAACCAAATGTTCAAAAGTTCTTGGAAGATAAAAAACCAGCCAAGGTGATTTATATCCCTGGCCGGTTAGTGAATATTGTCGTTTAGGTTACTTATTGGGTTGATCGAGGTGTGCTAAGTTGGCAGGGTCTGCGAGCTTGGCTTCAACGTAAGCCGTGTTCCAGTTATTGCGCCTGACTTCCATTTTTATTTGCGTACCGGCCTGGAGGGGCTTGTGATTCTGTGTGGTATAAGCACCGTCAACCGCCATTCCTTCACTTACAACTCCTTCGATAGAGCTGTAACTAATCGTAGGATGACTCTCTAGGATGTCACGTACGCCGCGATCAACTGTATTGATTGCGCCATCGCCGTTTTGGACGGTTTCGACGCTTGTACCAATTTCAGTTGATTCGTTTAGATGATTTAATGCTAATCCCGCACCTGCGGCCGCAACGCCTAAGGCTAATACCGCAACGGGGACCCCGTGATACATCAGCTTCTCGTGTCGGCTTAAATGCTTCTCTGGTTTTACTGTTGGTTCATTCATCATGTTGTGTAATTCAGCTACCATAAAATAATTTCCTTATTTATGCTTCTATCATAACACTAATGTTTAGCAAAGTCAATAGCCGCTGACATTGGCCTTGAGATTTACAGGTATCTCCGCTATAATGGGCATAAGTTTTAATATAAAAGCCTCAAAAGGAGATCTTTACCATGGCAGAACCAAAAAAGCAGAGTAGCCCCCGTAAAACCGGTACTCGTCGTAGCCACCTTATTCTTAAGCTCGCACGTCGCGTCAACGGCACATCACCAATCAAAATCTACACGACTCGTCGTGAATCTGGCAAAAAGAAAGTCGTTGCAACCGCTGTTAAAGCTACCGCAGCAAAGCCTGCAGCCGACAAAAAGAAACTTGCAAAATAGCACTTCTTCAGTGTTTTAAAAATTAAGTTAACAGAAAGAACCAGACGCATATGGCCTCAAATCGTCACCTTGGACGCATCGTTGCACTACAGAGTCTCTACGAATACGAATTTCGTATTCAGTCCAACGATACCTCAACAGACATCGACGAAATCTTAAATCGCAACCTTGAGCGCTATGAAACAGCAATTGACGACAAAAGCTTTGTCAACGACCTCGTCCATGGTGTTATCGCCAAGCAGGCCGAAATTGACGTACAGCTTCAGCCTATCGCACCGGATTGGCCAATTGAGCAGATTGCTCGCATTGACCGTTCGATTCTCCGAATTGGCTTTTACGAACTCTTGTATTTTCCAGAGCTCGTTCCACCAAAGGTGGCTATCAATGAAGCCGTCGAGCTCGCCAAGGCGTTTGGTTCCGATAACTCAAGCAAGTTTGTAAACGGTGTCCTCGGCACCGCCTATCGCACGCTTGTTGAAGGAAACCTAGCCGATGCAAAACCCGAAGTTTGAGCGATTTAAAAAATATTTTAATCGCCATCGTTCCTAAATTAAAGAGATAGTTCGGGAGCCGACCGCTGGTGGGATTGTTTTTCGTCGTGACGCTGACCGTGGTGTTGAAGTGTTATTGATTCAGGACAGTAAAGACCGTTGGACGATTCCAAAAGGACATATCGAACCAGGCGAGACCGCTCAACAGACCGCTCAACGCGAAATTGGCGAAGAAGCAGGCTTGCATGACACTGAAGTGCTTGGCTGGCTTGGCAAGATCCATTTTCGCTACCGTCGCATCGACAAATTAGTTCTTATGACGACACAAATTTACTTGGTACGTGCCAAGGGTGACACTAACGCCATCCAAAAAGAAGAGTGGATGAACGGTATTAAATGGTTTAAGTTTCACGACGCCCTGGAAGAAATTGAGTACGAAGATATCGGTAAACTAATGCTGCTTGCGATGAAGCGCATACGACAGGAGAATTTATAATTATGAGTGGTATGCAAACTGCGCCCTACCAAGAGTTCGCGCGTACAAAGCTGGGCTTAGAATATGAAAATCTTGATCTTCTGATTACGGCATTAACTCACCGTAGCTATGTTAACGAGCATAAAAAGAGCGTCTCTGAGCACAACGAGCGCCTAGAGTTCCTTGGTGACGCTGTTCTCGAACTTGTGGTGACTGATTTTATCTTTCGTAACTTTAGCGAACCCGAAGGTATCCTGACTAGTTGGCGTTCAGCCCTGGTGCGTACTGAGAGTATTGGCGAGGCTGGTGACAAGCTTGGTTACGAATCATTGATTCGCATGAGCAAGGGCGAAAAGAACGGCAGTCAGCGTGCTCGACAGCAGATTCTAGCCAATGCCTTTGAGGCGGTGACCGGTTCAATTTACCTTGAAAAAGGTTATGATGCGGCGGCAAAGTTTATTGCCGATAATATCTTGTCGAAACTCGACAGTATTTTAGAGTCTGGCAGCTGGCGCGATCCAAAATCACACCTACAAGAGGTGTCGCAGCGGATCGATAGCCAAACGCCGGTCTACAAGGTACTTGAAGAAGTTGGGCCAGACCACGACAAAATCTTTACACTCGGTGCTTTTGTTGGTGACAAGCTGGTGGGTCAAGGAACGGGCCCGAGTAAGCAGATTGCCCAGCAGCAGGCAGCTAAGACTGCGCTTGAAGCGTACGAGAAACGCGGCAAGAAAAGTTAGATTACCCCCGAAACAGATTGACGTGGGGCGCAAAACAGTGTAAACTTATTCAAGAACTAATAAAAAACCTCAGAGTGAAGTAAAGGAAGTTTAATTTTTATGCTCGCAATTCGTTTGCAACGTGTCGGCCGCAAAGGCTACCCAGTTTATCGCCTCGCTGTTCAAGAAGCTCAGCGCCACCCAACCAGTGGTCGTGTGGTCGCTTATGTTGGCAGCTACAACCCTCATACTAAAGACGCTAATGTTCAGGTTGAGCTTGCTCAAAAATACCTCGACAACGGCGCACAACCAACACCTCGTGTGGTTAAATTGCTCGACGCCGCTGGCGTAAAGTTGCCTACTTGGGTAAAACAAGCTGATGCAAGCAAGCAAAAAGCAATCCGCAACACTGATAAGCTTCGCAAGAACCAACCAAAAGAAGAAGTTGTTGAAGTTCCTGCCGAAGAATCTGCAGAGTAATCACTCTTTACTTTCAAAAACGCTCCACCTCGGGGCGTTTTTTTATGACAAGAATTTAACCCCGCATGTAAGCAGGGTTCTTCTAGCAGGGCTACTGCTAGGCGCCACGATGGCTTTAGGGTTCGGCGGACGATACGGTCTTGGTGCAGCTCTTAGAACGTCACGCTATAGTAAAGCAGATACAGCGCGTCATTTTGTTCTACGCTGAGTTTGACAAACTTCACGCCGTTGCTGTCACGACGGCAGTTAATCGATTCTACTCCGCGACAGAGCCATTTGACGCAGTCTATTGCGATCGCTCGCGCAGCAGGCGGCCACTTATCGGGATACAAGTTGACTTCGGCATGTAATGCTTGGCCAACCAGACGAGTAGTTCGATCTACTGGCGATTCAGGACTAAAACAGGTTTGAGACACAGTACTATCCCCTCAGTCGAACGTGCTACACTGAAATGACAGGAGCATGTGACGTACTATAATAGAAGTACCGATCAACGTCAATATAGGCGCGCGTACCGACCATGATATACTAGAATTACGATATTAGTAGTGTGACCGAACATCGCAATGGAGGGCAATATGTCAACAATCGACCAGCAATTTGTAGAATATATCGTTAAATCACTGGTGGGCTATCCCGACGATGTCGTCGTCGAGCGCATTATCGACGAGAAGGGCGTATTACTGACACTCACCGTCAATCCCGAAGATCTTGGCCGGGTAATTGGTAAACGTGGCGTGACGGCACAGAGCCTGCGTACACTGCTCCGAGCACTAGGTACGAAGAACGATGCTCGATATAACTTAAAGATCGTGAACAACGATGACGACCGCGAACACTATACTATCTCCTCAGATGACCAAAATGACACCCCTGTGGACAATGTAACAGATGAACCTGTGGATAATAGTTCCGACCTGGCAAAAAACACTCGAAAAGAGCTTGCGGAACTAGACGACCTCGATATATAATCATAAACAGTTCAGAACGTCTTGAACTGCGAGAAACAGAAGCTTTTGCGAGCAACAATACATAAAATGTTGAGAGCTTTATATGTGTCACGAAATATACCCACCTGAAAATGGTGGGTTTCGTGATTCATGATGATTTTTCAGAACGCTATTTCTGAAAGATAATAAAGATAATGACGAGCACAAAGAGCGCTAAACCGATGACAGTAAGGACGATGCGTCCTGCGTGGCCTTTAGGTGATGAGCCTGCTGCGGCCAGGATACTCGTAAGTGGCTGTACTAAGGGCGTGTCCTGTTCGATGTCACCAGGGATGTTGGCAATAACTGAGCCGTCTAAATGGGCGGCCGCTACCGCTTCGGTAGGCAGGTCGTCAGGAACGACGTCGGCATGGACGGGTTGAAGGGTGACCTGGCGTGACTGCGCCATGTGTCGTTCAGCTTCACTGACTGGCTTATCGCCTTCAAATTCCATTTCTAAAACCCCTCAATACTATTGTGTTTAAGTATAGCAGATATCTACGGTATACGAAAATGACCCACCGAAGTGACTCAAGCGATAGTGTTGATTGAAACACTAGGGCGGGTCATTTTCGATGGGCCTAGGGCCAGAGGCTGCGGTCAAACACATTGCCGATCCAAAACACTCCACCGAAGGTAGCGTTCTCGATGCGCGAAAAAATATCGTCATCGTGAATCACGGTTTCCGTTTGGTTGTTTGAAGGGTCAATGGTCTGATTCTTACTGATGACTCGCTGCATTTCTGCGGCCTCTCTGATTGACTTGACTCGTAAAGCGGGAGCGCTGAACGAATTTAGAACATATTAACATACATGAACAAAAAAGTCAAGCCTCTATACACCATTAACTGAGATGACAATAGCCAAAACCATGTCAAAATAACATACCTTTGGGAATTGCCCGAGATTTATCTACGAGCGCATCCTGTGGAATTACTCGGAGTCGCTCTCGGGCGGCGGCTTTTGTTAGGACAGGTCTGGCTTACCTGTGACTAGCATGGCGAATGCTGCCACGGTGAAAATTATCGCAAATGCCTTGAAAAGCGTTGCATTTTTTTCGTCGCGATCCTCGCTCGATTTGATCCACCGAGCGAGGACGAAGAACATACCTGCAAACACGAACATGATACCTGCAACCACGATGCCTGCTGACATTGTAACCATCCTAAGTCGAATTGGCGCCCCACAGTAAGGAGGAGCTTATCATAATTTTTAACATATATTTACAAAAGAGTCAATAATCTGTACACTAGTAACAGATGAAAAAGATACAAGTGATCACCCTCTTTCCGGAGATGTTTGACGGTGTGCTCAATAATTCGATGATGTGGAAGGCGCAGGATAAGCAACTGGCGGAGTTTACGTTGCTTAATTTGCGTGAATTTGGCTTAGGGCCTCGTCGGACCGTCGATGATACGCCCTATGGTGGCGGCGATGGTATGCTCCTCAAGCCTGAACCGCTGTTTGCGGCGGTCGAGCAGGCCAAGGCGAATGACCCAAGCGCTAAAGTGTTGCTTATGACGCCGCGTGGACAGCGCTGGGTGCAGGCAACGGCCCAAAGCTACGCCGATAGTGACGCAGGTTATATCTTCATCTGTGGGCGCTATGAAGGCTATGACGAGCGAATTGTCAGTTTGGTTGACCAACAGATTAGTGTGGGCGACTACGTGCTGACGGGCGGGGAATTGCCGGCCATGACAATTATCGATAGTATTGTGCGCCTGATACCAGGTGTACTCGGTGGGGCAATGAGTACCGAGATCGAAAGCTTTAGTGATGGTGAAACGTTAGAGTTTCCGCAGTATACACGTCCAGAGGAGTTTCGCGGCATGAAGGTGCCAGAAGTCCTGCTCAGTGGCAACCACGCGGCAATCGATGCCTGGCGAGCCCAGAACTCATTTAAAGCTGAATAAGGGGCTCGCATCTCGCGGGCTCGTCATTCCGGACTTGATCCAGAATCCAGTGAGTAATCGTTCATAGCGTGCGCTATGAAAATGAAACTGCCTCGACGTTATGTCGAGGCAGTTTCGGTTGTGGTGAGTTATCGTAGTGCGATCAGCTACACATTTTTTTGGAGTTGTGTTTGTTTTCGTAACCTTCGCTGTCTAGTAGAATACGTGACTTTTAAAGAAAGCGCAAGCGAAATAATGAAAATGACAACACTTTGCAGCCTCGGGGCGAACGCGCTATACTGTAGCCATGAGCTTTTTTGTCCAACCTACTACTGCGCAATCGCCAAAAACAAGTAATATTCGCTTAATTAGTCTAAGCTTGGCGGCAGTTTTTGTCGTTTTAGCAGTCACACAATTATTTAAGTTTGAAGATTTTCCAGCGGTGATTGCCGGCTTTTGGTTACCTGGTGGTGAGGCCTCTGCCAAGCTACTCGCGGCGTTGTTCGTGACGGGTGAGGTGCTGGCGCTGCCGTTCTTGCTGTCGATGCGCCTAAGTCCCGCAATGCGTGTCTGCAGTATGGTCGTTGGCTGGCTAGTAATAGTTGGCTGGCTTTTCTTGGGGTTATGGGCGAACCTCACAACGAATGTCGTGGGCTCCATGGGCTTTTTTGGTGCAACCCTTGCGCCGCCGGTGGGCTGGTGGGCGGTATTTTTCTTTGCGGCGCTTGGCGTACTGGCCGCCTGGGCTGCTTGGGGCATGTGGCCGATTGCCTCTCATCACAAAAAGTAGTTGTTAGTTGCCCGTCGCGGGGGTATGATGAATCTATCATACATAACCGGAGGTCTTGCATATGGATAGCGTGAAGAAACTAGAAGTAATGGCAGCGTCTTGGTATAAGAGTGCACCGCATTTACCTACAACTGGTCAAAAATGGTTGTCTGAGAATGTGTGGTGGCTGACGCTGGTCGGGGTGATTTTAGGCCTCGTCGGAGCTTTTCAGGTAGTAGTGGCGACGTTTATTGTCGGTGCGGTCGGAGGTGCTTATGGCATGGCGCTTGCCGGTGCAACGCTCTTTAATATCGCGCTGACGCTAGTACTTGCGCTAGTCAGCCTTGTGCTGTGCGCCATGGCGATACGCCCCCTGCGTGAGATGCAGAAGAAAGGCTGGTCGTTGCTCTTCATCGTTTTGTTGGTGAGTGTCCTTTCGGCTGTCGTCGGCCTTGTGTTGAGCTGGAATATTTTTAGCTTTTTGACGAGTCTTATCTTTACAGCAATCGGCGGCTACTTCTTATATGAAATCCGTAGTTATTTTGGTAAGGTGCACGTGAGTAAAAGGGCGTAAGGCTGTTTAGCTACGAAAAAGACCAACTTTTGAGCGGTCTTTAAATAATAGCCCCCATATAGGATATGATGAGAGCATGAAGAGCATAAGAACAAAGCTCAGGGAAATCAAGAAGCCAATTAGCGCACAAAGTAAATTGTTTGCGGCGATGGAGCGGCGGCATATTCAAGCGCATTTGGCACTCACGGAATTACGACTACGACGGGTGCGAAACGCGGCCACTCCGCAAGACCGTCATCGGCTGCTTGATATACTACATCGCTACTGGCGGGCTGGTGTCTTTCCTGTCAATACCTATCAAAAGGGTGGGCGCGTGCCAGTATTTATCGATGCGCAGGGGGTTCATTGTGCCGTGGGCTATCTGATGGCACAAACGGGCCATGGTGAGCTCGCACGGGCAATCGACGTGAATGATAAGTTTGCATTAGTGGAGCAACTGAATACTATAGGTGTGGATGCGTGGTTGAGGCGGTATGGCTTAAAGCAGGAAGAGGCGGCCTTGATTCAGCCAACCTATGGCGAGTATACGCTCGAGCGGGTAGCCTATACGTATCGCGATATTATGATGGCGTGGGGGTCGCTTGCGGCCTGCGCGGTGTTGATTGCCTGCGTGACGGCGGTATTCTGGTTGTACTATAAGAAACGGACGTTGCCGCGCACCACGAAACAGCCGCTGTATTTGGTGTTTGGAGGGGCGATTGTTGTTTCATTGGCTTCTTTTTTTGTACTATCATCGCCAAGCAGTGCCATTGAAGTATTAAGAACGGGCAAAGGTCAGGGTCTGCAGGTCGAGTGTCCGGGTTGGAACACCCCGATTAGTCAACGGCCAGCGATTTGCAACGACTACAAGCAGAAAGGCTCTTTGCCCGCAGGGTGGCATGAAATAAAGCTACGAATGAACGGATTAACAGGCTAACGCACAGGATTAGTCTTGCTGTTTTAAGTCTTGACGCTCGGTCCAAACAATCTCTTTTTTAGGGAATGTTCCGTGAGTGTGTTTGAAGGTCGATTTGACAATGCGAATAGTCGCTTCAATGATTTTGGCGTTTGATGCCTCCATGTCGTTTTTTAATTCATCAACGGTGAGTCCGAGCGTCTTATTCAGGAACTCGTATTCCATACGGATTCGGACGGTGTCAATCAGCTTACGGCCTGCTTTTGCATCTTCATAAATAGAAACTGTCACCGTGCTACTTTTTGTATCAGGATAATGTTGGATATTCTTTTCGTAAACACCCATAAAGATTTTGTTGCTCACGCTGTTAAATCCGAGTGTACTTTTTATTTCTTCGCCGCTCATGATAGCCCTTCGTTTAGTTTCAATTGTCGTCTACTTAGTAGTATATGCTTTGTGGTCGGTATTAACTATTTTGGAGGCCTGTCTCTAGCGTTATTTCACGGTAATCAAAGGTCGTAGTGACGCCACCCGTGATAATAAGAACCGTTAGATTGTAGCAATATAAAATACTTCGATGCTCTATAACTTTATTGGTATCGACACACTGTCGTCATTTGCTGCAAGTCCGGAAGGATTATCTTTTTCTAATACTAGCGTGCCGTTGCCACGCGCGACTGCATTGGTGTTATAGATAATTTTTACCGAGAATGGTACGAGTTGATCCGTTGTCCAGTTACCGAGTAGTTGTGCTGTTGCGCGGGCGACGAGGTTGCCGTTACTATCAAGAATCTTTACAGGAAAGACGGCTTCGAACGACCAGCTTCCGGGGACTTCGCCCAGTACAATAACTGGGCTCACCAGCTGGGTGTTACTGGCAGGCGTGTAGACTTTTATGGCCACGCCTTTTGGCGATGTATAGCTACCTGCAGGTAGCGGCGGTGTTTGGTTCTTTGCCGCGGTCAGGCTTTTATTGAGCTGGATGACCTGTTGATTAAGCTGTGTCACCTGCGTATTGAGTCGGTTCACTTCTTGGCGTTGCGATTGATACGTGCCAAAGGTTAGCGCACCTGCGGCGATTACTATAATGAACCCTAGGATTAATTTTAGAAACGTCGGCCCTCTCTTGATTCGCATTCCGGAAGTATATTTAGCCATATCACCTCCTCCTTTACCTTTATTATGTGCTTAGTAAAGGTAAAAATCCAGAGCGGGGTCTTTTGCTTACATTTATATGAGGATAGAAAGGGCGGAGGGATTGCGGTCGCTCCGCCTCCTATTTCCGCTTGTTGACAAAATGAGCAAGCTAATTTTGCTGCACTGCGCTACGCGAACCCCGCATCGTTTTGCTTTGCAAAACCGGGGGCTTGGATCCCGACCGGATATAGAAAAAAGTCTTAGGTCTGAAGACCTGAGACTTTTTTCTTGGCTGGGGTTAGTGGATATGTTTCAGGACAATGCGCAATGTAATAATCTACCTGCCAATATCACTTTCGTCCTTTTGGACTCATCAGCATAAATGCACATTTATGGAGTGATATTTTGACAAGATAGACTAAGAGTTAATCTGACGAGCGCCGAAGACGGCCAAGAGCGGAGATTAGATACTCCATCTTGACCGTCCACCGTCTATAGCCCCTTGGTTAGAGGCCGTATTCTCGGTTAACCATCGCTTCCGCCAATGCTTCGGCAATAGTCTCCGTATCGAACTTTGCAAGCTCCGACCAGAACTCCACCTGCCACTCGCGCGCATAGTAGTAGCCATGGACGTCACCATGCTTATTCGGGTGCAGGTAGAACTTTGCTTCCTGAGGACCCGGGCGACGCGGCTGCTCGTCGGCAATGCCAGCGAACAGTGCACAGTCGGGACCGATGTCGACCTGGATAGACACTAAGGTCCTATTCCTCTTGAATACACCCGAAGCCCAAATTCGAAAGCCTTCAAGCAGTTCGAAAATATCCGCTCGAGTTTCCTTTAAAGTTGCAATCTGGACGGGATCTTCCATGTACAGGCACCAGCGCTCGCTGAACATTAAGCGGCCCGTGTCAAGTCGAGTCGCGGCAACAGCCTTTGCCTCTGCGGCACGAAGCTTTTCTTGCATAATCGATTGTACGGTGGTCATGTCCTCTGCCTTCTGTTGAAATACCGGATGCCAACAGCTCGTGTAGTCTATCTTGTCAATGAACTTCATTGACGACTACATAAAGCTATCGAATAAAGTGAGGCTATTATATCAATTTTATATTTTTTTGTCAATAGCATTAGAGCCTACCGTATTGACCCACCATACATCTTG